>JARGFM010000007.1 GCA_029210725.1 Bacteroidales bacterium
GTTTTGTTGCTGCCTATGAAGAAGCATTGCGTCAGTTGGAGGTCCTGGCTCAAAAAGGATTCACTGCGCCCGGTGAAATGGCAATCAGGTATATGATGGTGGATCAGCCGGATAAAGCCATGGATTGGATCGAAAAGGGCTTTGAAGTGCGCGATCCTGTTATGCCTTATATAACGACGCAGATGTTTTTTCTCGATCCATTATTCGACAACCCTAGGTTCATTGAAATTGTTCAGAAAATGAACCTGCCTCTGCCGGAGGTATAAAGGAGATCAAAAATCAGGTGGGCTTGGATTCCAATATGACAACCAGGGCAATTGGATGCATTCTGCCAACAAGTATGGCCAGGTACATTCCGCCTCATTTAGAAGAAACAGGCTGGTAAAAGCAACCAAAACAAGAACACAGGCATCTTCTGTAAAACTGATGATAATGAAACGGACCCTGTTAAAGAAGTACAATACCTTAATAAGCTTGCTGTTATCCATACTGGGTTTTGGGGCGGCCTGCAGTTTAACTGGCTGTGAGTATGGTCCGCTCGCTGTAGAATACGGGACTCCGCATGCGTTTTTTAAAGTAAACGGGAATGTCAAGTCGGAGATGACTTCCACCAATTTGCCAAACATAAGGGTGGTTTTGGGGGTGGACACAGCTTACACCGATGAACAGGGTAACTACCAGGTTGGAACCATGGATTTTCCTGATGACCAGGCTTATCTGGTAGAGTTTAAAGATATTGACGGCGGAAGCAACGGAGCCTATCAGCCCCTGGATACGATCGTCGAATTTATTGATCCTGAATTTACAGGGGGCTCCGGAGGATGGGATCAGGGAGAGACGGAAAAAGAGTTACATGTGAAACTCAGGGACACAGAATGAGCGTCAGGAATATCCCGTTTAAAAAAAAGCTTGCATTAAAACTTCATAAGCGGTATCGCGCGAATGAAATAAAGATTCATGAACTGAGTTACATTTTTTGGGAATGTACACTGCGATGTAATTTGAATTGTATTCACTGCGGTAGCGATTGTATGAAAGACTCCTCTCTTAAAGACATGCCCAGGGAGGATTTCTTTAAAGCACTGGACGACATAAGCCCTGTAGTTACACCCCATAAAACAATGATTGTTTTAACAGGAGGAGAACCTATTTTAAGGAAAGATATCTCCGAGATTGGGACAGAACTATATAACAGGGGCTTTCCCTGGGGCTTAGTTTCCAATGGCATGGGCATGCAAAAGCCCATGATTGAGAAACTGCTTCGATCAGGAATCCGGGCAATGACCATCAGTCTGGATGGCCTGGAAGAATCACATAACTGGCTTCGTGGCAATCAAAAAAGTTTTAAGCATGCCATTAATGCCCTAAGCCTTTTAAGGAATACAGAAGGCCTGCGATACGATGTGGTGACCTGTGCTCATCAGAAAAATATCAATGAACTGCCTGAACTTTATGATTTATTGGTAAACCTGGGCTTAAAGGAGTGGAGGATCTTCACGGTATTTCCAATTGGCAGGGCAAAACAACAAAAAGAGCTTCAATTGGACCCAGGGGAGTTTAAGGGCCTGTTTGATTTCATAGAAAAAGTCCGGAAAGACGGAAAAATAAAGCTCAACTACGGTTGCGAGGGCTTTTTAGGTAATTATGAAGGCCGGGTGAGAGATAATTTCTTTTTCTGCCGGGCAGGTATTAATGTGGCTTCGATCCTGGCAGATGGTTCCATTTCTGCATGTCCGAATCTGCGGGATAATTTCATTCAGGGTAATATTTACAAAGATAGTTTCAGAGAGGTCTGGCTTAACAAATATTCGATATACAGAGATAGAAGCTGGACCAGGACAGGAGTTTGCGGGGATTGTGAGTTCTTTGCTTACTGTGAAGGAAATGGGATGCATTTGAGAGATGAAAAATCCGGTGAATTGTTATTTTGCCATTTAGAAAGAATGGAGCAAGGAGAACGGTCCTGAGTTTAAATTGCTGCAGATTCACTTCAGACGGTTGTCGGTTCACCTAAGATCCCTGTAAACGGGCCTCGCTTATTTGAGCATCACCATCAGGGTGCCTGTGATGTAGGCCGCCACCCACCAGATGTAGGCAATGCGGGAATAGAGATGCACCGGCCTGCTAACCTGTTCTTCGGGGCCCTTCTTCATGCGGAATCTCCAGAGCAGAACCGCATCGATAACCATAGCGGTCAGGGAGGAGTATCCCAGGATGCCATGCAGGGTGAAGGGACTGTTTTCGGAGACGATGATCATCATGGTGGTGGCGCAAACATCCAGGATCACTCCCAGGGTCAGAAACAAAAGTACCAGGTTGATGACCTTTCTTTTTCTCTGTTCGGTCAGGATGGCAATGGAATAGGAAATCAGGGCCAGGGTAACAACGGTTGCGGCAATCTTGGCAAGTGGTAGCATAGAGTTTAAAGAGTTAGTGAGAGAATCAAAAAGGATTATCCGGGGCTTAATCGGGCAAATTCGAAGGACGGACAGCCTTTTACACCGGATTTATTAAAATAACTTTTAAAGCGGAGTTTATACAGTTCATTATTTGCATCTCTGACCAGGTAGGTGTAGCCCGGCCGGACTTTATATTCTGCAGAGTTGCTGGCCTCATCCACCTCCACCGATTTCCAGTCGTGGCCAATGGCATCCAGAGCGGAGGAGAAGGGCATCTGAATGGCCAGTGCGTAGTTAATATCCAGAAAATGCACCAGGGTGTCCAGGGCAGCCTCCACCCCGTTTGGATTAAGCAGGACTCCTCTTACATAATAAGGAGTGGGCACCCCATCGTCGGTAAACAGGATGGTATAATATTGCTGGAACAGAAGGTCCCAGGCCTCCTTTTCCGGCTCAAGCTGGATTGTGCTGTTGCTTTCCAGGGAGAACTGGCTATAATTGTAACGCGCATCCTTTAACACCTCTATGGTATCCGGATCGCTTCCGCCGGGCTCATCGATCAGAAAGCGGTAGGCGGACTCACTTACAGAGATGAATTGCACCTTCCTGGCCAGCTTATAGGCGATCCCGTCGTATTTCCCCAGCAGGTAGACCTCGTTTGTGTAAGTGGGAATGCCTTCCTCAAAACGGACCCAGCTGCCCACCGCGGTGGAATCGGGGTTCCCGTCGGACCGGTCGGCTCTCCATACATGCCCCGGATCGGATGTGTAAACGGCTTCCAAATCCGTGGATCCTGTCCGGGCGATCCCCCAGAAATCCGAGGAATTGATCCGGATGTGGGTCCCCGTATCGGCACACTCGAAAGACAGGACCCAGTCGCTGTTCGCATTTTCAGAAACAATGCTGCCCGTACTCAGATCCACATATACCTGGTAGTCGTAAATGGAGTTCTGCAGGCTCAGGGTATCCACCCCCTCGGGCAAATTATAGGGGGGTACCGCCTCGTCTTCTTCAAAACAGGAGACGCTTCCCAGAGCCAGTATTATCCATATGCCAAAAACGCTCCACTTCATCCTTTCCTACTTGTCAAACCGCTTAAATGCATAGCTGGCCTTCAGGAAGAAGGTGCGGCCCCAGTTCATCAGGGCACTGCCATCCCCGCCTCCTGAATGGACTCCCCCGCCTCCCGAAGAGGTGATCGATTTATTATCAAAAATATTCTTCACCCCGCTGGTCAGGCGGACGGCCCCGTTGTAGAGGGGAACGCTCAGGGTGGCATCCAGATTGTGATAGGCATCCAGGTAGCTCAGCGACACATCGTAAATCTCCCCGGTCTCCATATCCATGGACCCTACGTACCTGCTGTACCGGTCGCTGTATTTATAGAAAAACGACAGTTCAAAGCGGTACTTCACATTCTTGTATTTCAGATTTGCCGTATAATCGGTGCTCTGGGTGAATTCGCTGGTATTGATGATGCTCGACAGCTTGTTATGGAATACGCCCGTATTCACCGTTAATCTGGGGTGAAGCCTGTAGGTGAGGCTGGAAGAGAATCCTTTGGAGATCATGGCCCCGGCCGGCACGTTAAAATAGACGGCCGAGGTGGCATCATCCGGATCGTAGAGCAGTTCGATCTTATTATCTATCTTATTGTAATACAGGTTGGTGGAACTGCTCAGCTGGTGGCTTTTGGAGCCCAGGTTCAGATCCATCCAGAGATTGAAATTATTGCCGGTCTCCGCCTCCAGGTCCGGGTTCCCCAGGATATTATGATTAATGTCCTGGAAGTTCAGGTAGAGCTCCTTGATGGAAGGGGCCCGGAAACCCTTGGCGTAAGATCCTCTCAGGCTCATTACTTTCAGGAGGTCCCACTTCACATTCAGGGAGTAGACCAGGGGCGCATCGAACTTGAAATTATAGATGTACCGAAATCCGGGCTGCAGGTTGAACTTATCGAAGGGGAGGAGGTTCATGCTGAGGAAAGCCGCCACATCGCCCAGGCTTTCGGTCTCAATGAGCCGTTTGCTGACCGCCGTCTCGTAGTTCACCTCGTAGCCTCCCTGAAAGGTGATCCACTCCAGTTCCTCATTGCTGTAGGTCCCCCGGCTGAAATAGTTCCGGAAGGTGGTGGTGTCATGGGCCGACGGAAAGGGAAGCAGGGTCTTCTCCAGGTTCACCAGGTCGTTCAGGTAGCTTATTTTGGATTTCCGGTAAGTGTAATAGGCCCCCGATACCTTCAGGTATTGTTTCTCACCCAGCATTCTGTTCAGGTCCAGCTTGGTATCCCATCGTTTGGTAAAATGATAATAGTCGAAGGCTCCCTCGTAGTTCAGATCCGGATTCAGATGCCCCTTGTCCCGCAATTCTTCGTCAAAGTAACTGGCCGAGAGTTTTGCCTTCCATTTCTTCAGGGTCAGGGCATAATACCCTTCCAGGTTGTACTGGACTTTGGGGTTCCACTCCTTGGCCCTGGAGGTATCCGCCTCCGAATATCCGCCGAAAAAATACCTGCCCATGGAAAGTCCGACAGCGTTTTTTCCCGTATTGATGGAAAAATTACCATCCACATCATAGACCCCCACGCTTTCGTAGTAGCCTTCTGCTCCTGCCGTTAAACTCTTGCGCTTGTTCTCCCTGGTAATAATGTTGATCACCCCGGCCATGGCATTGCTGCCATAGACCACCGACATGGGTCCCTCCACGATCTCAATGTGATCGATGGAAGAGACATTGATCTGCGAAAGGTCCAGGATGCCGTTCTGTCTTCCCACCACGGGGACCCCGTCCACCAGAATCTTTACATGTTCGCCTCCGAGGCCCTGGATCCTTACGGTCGATCCCAGGGCGGCATCCCGTTCATAGGAGAAATTCAGCTCGTTGGAGATCAGCTCCGACAAATTCGTCGCTCCCTTTTTCTCCACGATACTGTTATCGATCACCTTGACTTTATAGATGGATTGATCGATCCGCCTGGGTGAAAACTGGGCCGTGACCACCACCTCGTCAAAATCAACGGTGGAGGGTTTCAGGTAGAGATTACCGGAGCTACCCGGACCGATGGTATCGATTAAAGTCTGGTATCCGATGAACGAAACGGAGATCAGAGATCTTTTACTGACACCGTTTTCAACGACCCCGTTTCTATCCGTAAGGCTGTAGGAAGTGCTTTCCTTATCCAGGCTCTCAAAACAAACATGGGCATTGGGAAGTGTGTTTCCCGTCTCCTTGTCAATGATCACAAGCTTCGACTGCGAAAACACCGCGCAATAACTACACAAAGCAAGGACTACCGTGGTAAAAATGGCTTTCTTTCCAATGCCCATGAAATCCAACCTTAATCCAGCTTCTCTTTATCAAAGACGATCTTACCGGAGGTGCTGCCGTCGGTACCGGTAAAAGTAATCTTATAGATTTCCTCCCCACGCTTCACGAAATAGCAAAGGTCCGGTTCAATGACATAAGTGAAAGTACCCATATCAAAACTCTTCCAGTCGGAACCGATGACAGAGATATGAGTGCTGAATTCCGCAGTCGCCGCATCGGCCAGTCCCGGATCCGTATCCCTGACTTCCGCGGTCTCCAGATCCATGTTGGTCAGTACCCCCGTGACATTGTAGGGAATGGATTCATCCCAGTACTTGGTAAACAGGAGGTCCCATGAATCGGATTCCGGTTCTATATCGATGATCCCGCCACCTGTCAGCGAGTAATAAATAAAATTTTTAGCCGTATAAGAACTGCAGGAAATTTCAGCCGTCTCCCCGGCTGCTTCCAGTCCGCCGTATTTGATGCTAAAGGAGTTGGTCATGGCGGCGCGTTTCTCGATAAATAGTTTCATCAGGTCGCCGTCGCTGTTCCGGATAATAAACAGGGAGTCGCCCAGCACGTCGTGGGTCTGGGTGTTATACACGCCCCAGCCGTAGTCGGGATGGCCCAGGTCGTTCCGGTCAAAGGCTCCGTAATACCAGGAAGTGTCGGAATTAAACATGGGGGGCCACTGAGAGAGACCCGTGGTATCGATGTTATCCCAGGCAGTATGGTCCCCATTGGGATAGGTATAAAGTTCCACCCCGTAACCTTCATTGATCAGTATGGTCGAGCTCATGGGGTTGGTCGAGAAGGCAATATCCCAGGCAGAGCGAGGAGAAGTCTTTACAATGCCGTTCTCCAGGCTGTAATAGACTTCGTCGGCATAGCCGGCACCCATGCTGATGGAATCGGCCAGGCTTACGGGCGGATCGGGTTCAATGGTATTATCGCAGGAGCTTATAATAAATAAGGCAAGCAACAGGTATAACAAATTTTTCATTTTTCTTATTTTAGAAAGTTGTTTTATAGAAAACAATAGAATCCCGGGCAAACATAACTTTCAATTCTGTAGAAATTCTGTAGCTAATCCACTGAAACGGGAGCTTCCGGGGCAGGAAATATGTTCTAAAATATGCTTTGCTGGGGATAGCAGCCGGCCCTTTCTTATCCGGAATGTGTAATTCTCAAATTTAGAGGCAGTTAACGAAAGGAAAAATTCGGGAGAACTTTTATTTATTCCAAATCCATATTAGCCCCTGGTGGTAAAAAGCTTATTTCACAGAGCGCTCATACCACTCCCGGGTCTGGATAAAGGCATCTTCATAGCCCATGGCCCTGACATCCAATAAACGATTCCGGGCCTCCTGGAATGTACGGAATGTGCCTGTGGTATATCTGTAATAGCCGTCCCGGCAGGAATACTCTTTTATCTCAACAATATCTTCAAAACGGGACAGGAGGATGGGCATCCTGGCTGCATTCAATTGTATGGTATAGTGAAACTCCCTGGCAACGCGCCGTGGGGTATCTTCAACCTGGTAAAGCAGGTTCTTTGGAATATATACCCCCGAGAGCCCGGAATCGAGGGGCAGTTTACCTTTTATTTTCAAATATACCTGACGGTTCAGATATCTGCCCAGGGGTGCATCCGTACCATCCGAATAAGTGTTTATGGCCACGGGAGCAGACTCTCCCCTGCCATCGAGCCGCATCCTCTCCAGGTCAACACCCCTCATCTCGAGGTATTCTGCCACCTTCTCGGCACGATACATGGAGAGTATCATATTAAAACCCTCATCCCCAACGGAGTCTGTGTAACCGGTAAGCTCCACGACCGATTCCGGATGGTAGGCCATCAGTTCAGCCACCCTTTCGATCTCAAGCTGGGCAGCCAGAACCAGTTCATACTTATTGGTTTCAAAATGTATGGAAGTGCTGAGTTCATAGGTGAAAGCGGAAATCATCTCAGGTTCCGGTACTGGACTTTCAGTCACCGGCTCAGGCAGAGGAGGATCAAATTCGGACTCAGGCTTTCGCGCATTTAACACCATCTCAATTTCATCCGTATTGGGGGGTTCGATCACCTGCTCCACTGTAATCATCTCCGGTGCAGGCACAGGGGTTTGAACCCCGGGGGCCGACTGTGCAATGGGTGTCGGCTCCGGATCCTTTTCGTCAGCGGGACTGGTCTCTTCAGGCTCCCGGGCCATATTCTGCGCCAGCTCCTCCTCATATTCCACTTCCATCACCATATTTATGGTATTGGAGCCCGGGTCATCCACCCTTCTGACGGCATAGTAGCCTTCCAGTTCATCCCAGCCCGGATTGAAAAACAGGTCATCGCCCGGGGTATTCACCGGGTAACCCAGGTTTTCAGGTTCACTCCAGCTACCATCGCTCTGCAGCCTGGAATGAAAAACATCCGTCCCGCCGATGGAAGCATGACCCTGGGAACTGAAAAAGAGGATGGAGTCATTTTCGGAGATAAAAGGAGTATGCTCCTCATAGGGTGTATTGATGACTGGTCCCAGGTTCACCGGCTCCCCCCACTCTCCTTTCTCATTGAGACGGGATACATAAATATCAAAACTACCCTGGCCACCTCTGACGTCGCTGGTGAAATAGAGCGTTTTTCCGTCCCTGGAGATGCTGGCGTGATTTTCAGAGGTTCTTCCATTGATCTGATAACCCAGGGCCTCCGCTTCCGACCAGCGCTTCCCTTCCAGATGGGAAACGAAAATATCCGAATGAGAATAAAAATGGTGAACCAGATAGAGGTCCTTCCCGTCATAGGAGATGGATACCGGATAAGTCTCCCCTACCATTCCAATTTCTCTGTTAATAACCCTTGGCCTGGTCCACAGGCTGTCGGTGCGGGTCGACATCATGATTTTTCTGTCTGAAGGATAGTCCACCAGGAAGATGAGTATCCGGCCATCGCCTGAGATCACCGGATTGCTGCAGGAGGGCAGATCCTCGTCAAAATGTCCCAGTACCCCCTGGAATTCAAATAAGGGACGTGTAAGCTCAATGGCGGAGGCTCTTTCACAGGCTTCGATCTGCATCCTGGCATACTCCAGCTGAATCGGATCCTGGTTACTGGCGATATCCAGATACTCGGAATAATGCGCAATGGCATCTTCGAACTGGTAATTCAGGTGATAGGCCTGACCCAGCATGAAATGGCTGATAACGGGTGCTCCGGACTCTTTATGTGATTTATCTTTATAATTCATGGAGACCCCTTCTACGGCCTCCTTCAGATAGGTAATGGCCTGATCTTCGTTTCCGGGGATATTCAGACAGCAGGCTCCGCAACGAAACAGAATATTGTGGTTTCCCGGATCAAGTGTCAGTAAGTTTTTATAACGGTTTAAGGCCTCTTCATAAAAGTCGGTCTCCATCAGGTAATCAGCATCAAAAAAGATCCTCTTGAACTCTTTGGTATACTGTCCGTTCAAAATGGTACCGCCTGCCAGTAAAAGAAGCAATAATATCTGTCTGACTTTCATAGCAACATAAATATAAGTAATAGGAACAAGGCTCCGGAATGTATTTATTCACAACTGATCAACGGGGACAGACCAGGAATGTTCCTCCTGAGCTCTTTGCAGGATGATTCCTGGCCGGAATCAGCAACGGGATCATTTCAGGTCACGGATTCTTACCTCAATGCCCTTCTCATCTTTCAGCAAAGAAACCAGCTCCTCGGGATCGGTCTCCCCGTAATGATAGGGATACAGAATCCCGGGTTGAAAAGCCAAGGCAGCATCTGCCACCATCTCCGGGGTCATGGTATATGGTACATTCATGGGAAGAAAGGCTACAGCGATATCCTCTTTCAGATTCCTGAGCTCCGGGATATTTTCGGTATCACCGGCTATCAGCACTTTGGTATTTCCAAATTCAAGAATATACCCGTTTCCGACCCCTTTGGGATGATAAGGGCTCCCGTTGGGGCGCTTATGTAACAGGTTATAAGCCGGGATGGCTTTGATCTTTATACCTTGAATGGTTTCCGAATCTCCGTTTTTCATTACCATGGCCTCGAAATCCTCCAGCTGTTCCAGGCATGTTTCTGTCAATATAAGCTGCGTATTCTCTTTCATGATATGTCCGATGGCAGACATATCCAGATGATCGCCATGCTCGTGGGTGACCAGGACCAGGTCGGCATCCGGCTGGCTGGCATAATCGGCCTCCCTCATAACGGGATCAATGTGGATCACCAGACCATTGATTTTAAACATCAGGGTGCAGTGTCCGATAAAGAACATTTCCAGCTCCCCTACGCTGGTTTGAATGATGTCGCTTTTAAACTGTCCGGCAAGGGGAGCGGTGAACAGGATTCCCGCCACCAAACATATGAGCATTGATTTCATAATCCTTCCTTTTATATTTCCTGACAAGTTATAACGAAGTTCTAAAACAATCAAGCCATATCTGCATCCCTGCTCTTTTGCTCCAGCAATTTATAAATCACCGGAACAATCACCAGGGTCAGCAGGGTGGATACAAACAATCCTCCGATAATGGTCCATCCCATTGGAGCCCAGAGGGTCCCGCCCCTCAGGGTGAGTGGCAGGAGTCCCCCAATAGTGGTCAAAGCAGTAAGCAGGATGGGAGTGAACCTGGTTTCAGCCGCCAGTTGCAGGGCCTTGTGGAGGGGCTCCCCCCTCTCCCGGAGTTTATTGATATAATCGACCAGGATGATCGAATTATTAACCACAATGCCCACCAGGCTGGTCAGACCAATAAAGGCTGTAAAGGAAAAAGTATTTCCCGTGATCCAGAGGGCCCATATCATCCCGGTTACAGCAAAGGGAATAGCCAGGAAAACAATCAGCGGCTGCCTGAAGGATCTGAACTGCAATACCAGAACCGACAGGATGGAGACCAGGGCAATGATCACGGCATTGGTCACCCCCCCGAACGCATCCGATCTTCCTTCCAGTTCGCCCCCTATGGTATAAGAGTAAGCTGTTGGCATTTCGTATTTTTCCAGCTGTTCCAGCACGGGGTCCATGATCTCATCCAGGGTGTAACCACGCTCCACATCGGCCAGGATCTCCGCAGTCCGTTCCATATCATATCTGGATATGGAGCTTGGAGCCTGTTGCAGTTCCAACTCCACGAATTGTTTCAAAGGGTGCTGCCGGCCCGACAGTGAAGATACATAGATCCGTTCCAGCACCTCCTCACCAAAGCGATCTCCCCGGTCCATTTTCAACACCACCGGATAGTCCTTTCCGGAAGGATCCCTGAAACTGGAAACAGCCATGCCGGCCACTGCTGTACGGATGGTTCTGTCAATCTCAATGACCGGAACACCCAGCATATTGGCCTTCTCCTTATTGATATTCAGCAGCAACTCGGTATTGGTCTTTACAAAACGATTATCAATATTGATAGCCCCGGGTTGCTCCCGTATCATTTGCTCCACATCGGCGGAAATCCCCTTCAATACTTCCAGGTCCTCTCCGCTCAGGTAAATCTGCACCGGGGCATCGAAGGGGGGCCCCTGCTCAAATTCCTTCACCCGGATACCTGCCCCGGGATAAGACTCAAAGGTCCGGCGCAGGCGTTCAATCAAATCAGCAAACTCTTCACTATCATAATGATATAACTGGACATATACCTCTGCATAGCATTTATCAAAACGTTTTGGGAACACATTGTAATAGATCCTGGGATTTCCATGACCCACATTGGTGGCATAGTACCTGACCTCGGGCATGGTATCAAGAACCGATTCAATATGACGTGTCACCTGATCGGTCCGGTCGAGACTGGACCCTTCGGGAAGAGTGGCCTGTATCATCAGGTTAGCCTGTTCGGCCTTGGGAAAGAAGCTGATGCCCACCAAAGGAAACATCGCCAGCGATCCCATTAAGAACAAGGTGGCGAGCAGCATGGTCCATCCGGGTCTGTGCAATGCTGTCAGAAGGATTTTCCTGAAAGAGTGTTCAATCACCCAGTTTAGTATAGCACTGATTCCGCGTGACTTATGAGCCTCTTTTTCTTTTGGCTGTAAAAACTTGCTGGTTATCATCGGGGTAAAGGCCAGGGCAATGAGGAGGCTTACACTTAGGGTAAGCGAAATGGTTACCGGAAGTGATTTAATAAATTCCCCGGCCTTGCCCGGCATGGCGGCAATGGGAACAAATGCCAGCACGGTAGTCAGCGTTGCTGTGACCACAGGCCAGCCAATCTCTGAGGCTGCATGGATAGAAGCTTCCCGCCGGGAGTGCCCCATCTGAAGGTAGCGGTTGATATTCTCCACCATGACAATGGAATTATCTACCAGGAGCCCAAGCACCACCACCAGTCCACCGATGGAGATCTGCTGAAGGCCAAAACCGGAGAGGTCCACAAATCCCAGACCGATGGTCAGTGACAAGGGAATGGCAATCACCACCACCACGGAGGAACGGAAGCCCAGTGAGAAAAATATCACCAGGCCGACCAGCACAATGCCCTGGAGCAGATTGCTCATAAAGCCATTGATCCTGCTACGGACCGTCTGGGGCTGGTTGTAGATTACTTCAAGACGCATGTTTGAGGGCAGTTGCTTTTTGAATGCTACGAGAACCGGATCCAGTTCCCGGCCGGTTTCCAGAACATTCAGGCCCTCTTTTTGGCTAATTCCCAAAAAAATGCATCGCCCTCCGCGGACGCTGTCCCTGCGAAATGATTTGGCCCCGAAACGGGCCCGGTAGTTCTGATCCTCGTAGCCGTAACCCAGGGTGGCCACATCCTTCAGATGAATCAGTCTTCCCATATGAGAATTAACCACCATATTCCTGATCTCCTCCAGGTCTTTAAAGGATCCCGATGACTTCACGTTCAGGTTGTTATTACCCAGAGAGATATCTCCCCCGGGAATATTCATGTTGTTACTTTGGATGGCCCTGGTGATCTGGTCCAGGCTTGTATTGACCAGGGCCATCTTCTCAAAATCCAGGTGAATGTGCACCTCCTGACCAGGAAGTGCATAAGCTGTCACCTTTCGTATACTCCGGATCTTTTCGAAACGTTTTGCCAGCTCGTCCGATACCTGTTCCATCTCCTTAAAAGGGGCATCCTCAGAGATCAGGGCCATCAGCATCATAGACATATCGGAAATGGACCATTGCCAGGTCTCCAGCTGAAGGATCTCGTCGGGCAGGGTGCCCCGGATGCTGTTTACCTGCCGGACCACCTCCTCATATTTCTCATCGGCATCGGTTTCAAAATCAAATTCCACGGAGATCACCGCAATGCCGTCCCGCACATCGGTGATAATCCGTTCGATATCATCCAGCTCATTCATGGCCTCCTCCAGGGGGAGCGCTACCAGAGATTCCATGTCCAGGGGACCTGCCCCCGGCATCAGGACGATGATGGAGGAACCGGGCACGGTCACTTCCGGATTCTCGGTCCGGGGCATGGTAATCAAGGACCTGACACCAAATACCGTCAGGAAGATGAAGACCATCCAGGTAAAGGAGCGATTATCTATGGCCAGTTGGGGCAGTCTCATTGATCAGAGCCTTTATCAAGGTTCACGGGATCGACCCTGGAATCCTGCAGGATATACTTGGCACCTTCCGTAACCACCAGTTCGCCCGGTTCAACACCCTGGGTCACCATCATCAGATCGCCCATCAAACGGCCTGTGCGAATTCTTCTCCTGCTCACTTCCCCATCCCGGTAGACATAGATAAAGGCGCTATGATCGCTGGCCTCAAGCAGCGACTCCAGGGGAACCACAGCAGCAGTGGTGGTCTGTGTGGGAAAAATATCAGCACGGGCAATAAAACCTGTTCTGAAACGGGGGTTCGTTTCGATCAGGGTCAGATCCACCTCATAGGTCCCCGTAAGGGGATCTGCAATGCTTCCCAGTTTTGTAATTCGCGCAGCAAAACGCTCATCTGGAAAGGGATCCATCTCCACCAGGGCCGAGTCGCCCAGGGAAAACTTTACAATATCCTTGTCTGTCAGTGCCACACACACCACCCAGTCATTCTCCATAGATGCAAAAAGAATGGCCGGATACCCGGGAGCAATGAACTCATTGGTCTCCACCAGAACCTTCTGGATCCTTCCATGGGATGGTGCCTTGATACTGGAGTACTCCTGGTTAAAATCGGCAATCCGGAGTTGTGACTGAGCCAGCTCGAATGCAGATCTGGCATTCTGCAGTTGCTCCAGGGTGGCAACGCTGTCCTGGTAAAGATTATTTGCCCGGGTCAGGTCTCTTTTTGCCTTTTCCAGGCTAATGCGCGCCTGGTTTACCCGGGCATCTATTTCAGAAAGATCCAGCTCTGCCAGAATTTCACCCCCTTTCACAGAAACCCCCTCCTTCACATTCAGTTTCCTTACGATCCCACCGGTTTTAAAGCCCAGTTTCATTTCCGTGGTGGTGCTCAGCATACCTGCGGCCCTGACAGCTAACTTATATTCCCGGAGCTCTACTTCCCAGAGCTTTACCTGAAGCACTTTGCTTTCTTTGGTTTCCCTCCTGATATCGGGCCTGCACCCGGCCAGCAGCAGGATTGCTGCGAAAATCAAGCTATTCAGTGTTCTCATATTTTCCACTTTTTTCAGGTCTGTTTGCTCCCATGGCACATTCAAAACCGGCCAGTCTGCTATAGTATTCACTCCTTGCTATAATGACATTGGCTCCCGCACCTGTCATACTGGTGCGGGCATCAATCAGTTCCAGCAGGGAAGACTGGCCTTCCATGTATTTCCGCTTAATCAGCTCATAGGCCCGCCTGGCTGAACGGATCTGCTGGTTCGCCGATTCGACCGACTCATAAGCAGCCTGCAGTCCATAGAAATGGTCAATCAGCTCCATGCTGATCTGCTGCTGAGTCTCCAGGTAGAGTTCATCGAGCTTCTCCCCGTCTATCCTGCTTTGCTGAACCTTCTGATGGTTTGTCACTCCCTGAAACAGGTTCCATCTCATAACCAGCGATGCCAGCATAAAATCATCCTCATTGGTAAAGCGGTACTGCTCTCCCTGAAAACCATAATCCACCACCCCGAACAGGCCCGGGATATTCTTTCCCCGGTGCAGAGCCCTGAGATGTTTATTGAGCTCCATATACTGCTCGATCTGATGTAATTCGTCCCTGTTTTGGAGGGCCAGCAAAGTAGCTTCTTCCAGAGATACAACAGGGGGTAAGGGCGATTCGGTCATCAGCTCGATGGAAGCATCCAGTGAACGGTTCAGAAGGAAATTGAAATAAGCCCTGGATGCCTCCTTAATGTTTTTTGCCTGAGCCCGCTGAACCTCCACCTTGCTGAGTTCCGATTCCGACCGGTAAACCGCATCGATGGTCACTTTATCGTTCTCAAAAAGGCTCTTGCTTACCCGCAGATTCTCAGCGACCAGGCTCAGGGAAGTGTCGGACAGAAGCACCAGATTGTGTGCTTTCTTGTAAGCATAGTATGCCTGGGTGATCTCCCGGATTAATTCCCTCTTATACCGTTCCACATCTATGCGGGTTATTTCGGCCTGCTGCTTCCGGATCCGGTAGTTCTGAATAAGATCCGAATTAAAGATGGGTTGCACCAGGGAGACCTTGGTCTCCTGTTCGGTGGGCCGGTAAAACGGAAAGGTTTCATTTTCAATCTGAGGAAACATTTCGGATGCGGTCAGCATATTGAGGGTAGAGTAAACCGGATTCAGCAGATCCCCTACAGGGAATTCAATGATCCGGCCTCCATCGGCTACCGTATATCTGGCATTCAGGCTGATATCCGGAAAAAACAGTCCTTTTGCCTCCTTTAGCGCAGCCAGATCGCCGTTATAATCCAGTTGTTTCTGCCTGAGTCCCGTATTAGACTCCAGACCCTGCCTGATATAGTCCTCCAGATAGGGATTCTGGGCCGGGAGACAGGCACATGCCAGGCTGTACAAAAGGATTAAAATGAGTTTTTGCTTCATGATCTGATACCGTTTAATACCAGGGCAAAATGACTGTCAAGTATCTGGTCCTGGGTAAGCTCCAGGACCTCAAGAAGGGCAGGTTTCATGGTCACAAAGCGCACCACACTGAGTACGGTCATCCACAGGGTATGCGCAATCAGCAGGGCCGGCACATCTGCCCGGATCAGCTTCTCTTTCACACCCTGTTCTACCAGCTGGATCACTGTTTCCACGGTCGATTCCTTATAGATCATCTCTTGTACGTCGCTCGTGCTGACACTCAAAGTCTGTGGCTCCATCTCTTCCAGGGTCATAATGGCTCTCATACGATCGGGATCCGATCTGGAGAACTCAATGGTGGCACGTCCCATCCTTCCCAGTTTCTCCAGGGCAGTGCCCCCCCCCTCTGTGGCCTTCAGGGTTACCGATCTGAGAAGGCGGATAGACCTGCGGGCCACGGCCATGTGCAGGTCCTCCTTGCTTTTAAAATAGAGGTATAGCGTCCCCTTGCTCAGCTCCGCTTCCTCTGCAATATCGTCCATGGTGGCGAGGTCAAAGCCTTTGCTAAAGAAGACCTTCTCTGCGGCCAGAACAATCTCATCTTTGCGCTGCTGTTTCTCACGCTCTTTTCTTTCGGCTATTCCCATAACTGACTATTATTTTATTTAATGAACATTAGTCATTTAATAGACGAAATTAATTATTTTTATACTATTCAGTAAAAAAAAGGCTTCAAATATCCCCGGATTGTTGTTTTGGGCAAAGGACGCTACAGGCCGTAGCTGACAATCTCCGACAGGGGCTTGCGTTTATCACGGTGCCTCTCCGGATCTGCACGGTCCAGCGGGTATCCCAGAGGTAAAATAACCACCGGTTCCCGGTGACCGGGAAGCTTCAGCAATTCCCTGGTCTTTTCCACATTAAAATTACAGATCCAGCAGGTGGCCAGACCGAGTTCGGCAGCCTGCAGGGTCATATGATCGGTGGCAATGGCAATGTCCACATCTGCGTGATCCTTCCCATCGTCCTTTCTTTTCCAGGACCTGGAATGATCAGCACAGACCACAATCACACAGGGGGCGGTCCTGAACCACTCCCGGTGATAGGCTTCATAAAAGCGTTCCAGATCGTGTTTCTCCCGGATCACATAAAAGTGCCAGGGCTGGAAATTTACGGCCGAGGGGGCCACCCTGCCAGCCTCCAGGATAAGAGTGAGTTTCTCCTGTTCCACGGGTCGGGCCTCGTAACTGCGGCAGGAATATCGTGACTTTGCCAGTTCGATGAAGTGATTTGAATGCATGGAATAAAAATATACATTTGTTTCAAAATAGCCATATATGAAACATCATCGTATTTTATTCTGGTCGATCACCGTTGCCCTGGGGGGATTTCTTTTTGGATTCGATACGGCTGTCATTTCAGGGGCTGAACAGTATATTCAAAAGATTTGGGGACTGAATTCCGTTCAGCATGGATTTACCGTCTCCATCGCACTTATAGGTACGGTGATTGGTGCACTGTTCGGAGGAATTCCTTCTGACCGGATCGGCCGGAAAATGACTCTGTTCTGGATCGCGGTGCTTTATTTAATATCTGCCCTGGGATCTGCCCTTTCCACAAACTGGTATTTGTTCATGATATTCCGTTTCCTTGGCGGGCTTGGAGTTGGAGCATCCTCGGTGGCAGCACCCATGTATATATCCGAGATTTCCCCTGCAGACAGAAGGGGTCAGTTGGTAGCCATGTTTCAGTTCAATGTGGTCTTTGGAATTGTCATTGCCTATATCTCCAATTATTTTATCGCCGGGACAGGTCCAAACTCCTGGAGATGGATGCTGGGCGTCGAAGCCATCCCCGCGATCCTCTTCCTCGTCCTGGTACTCCGGATCCCAAGGAGTCCGAGATGGCTTATCCTGAAAAGGAACCTGGTGGACGAGGCCAGGGCTGTCCTGGAACTGATCAACCCGGCCAACGTGGAGGAGACGCTTAAAAACATTCAACAGTCCAGACATGAAACGAATACGGATCAGCATCTGTTTAAGTCCAGGATCTACCGCCTTCCCATTCTGCTGGCAGTTCTGATTGCCTTCTTTAACCAGGTATCCGGGATTAACGCCATTATTTATTATGCTCCCCGGATATTTGAGATGACCGGATTAGGAGAAAGCTCCGCATTGCTGTCCACCGCGGGGATCGGAATTGTAAATTTCATATTTACCCTCCTGGCGATGCGCTTTATCGATAAAATCGGCCGAAGGACCCTGATGCTTATCGGATCCATAGGCCTGATCATCACTCTTGGACTGGTATCCAGAGCCTTTTACTCAGAATCTTTTGGTGGTCTGGCGGTACCCATATTCCTTTTCATATATATCGCCTTCTTTGCTTTCTCACAGGGTGCAGTCATCTGGGTATTTATCTCAGAGGTGTTTCCCAATGAAGTCAGGGCTGGCGGCCAGGCCCTGGGAAGCTTTACACACTGGTTCATGGCAGCCCTGATTGCTTTCTCCTTCCCTGCTATCGCTGCAAAACTCGGGGGAGGCACCACCTTCCTGATTTTCGCAATCATGATGGTGCTTCAGCTGCTTTTCGTGCTTCGACTGATGCCCGAAACAAAAGGTAAGTCGCTCGAAATGATCCAGGGTGAGCTGGCAAACAGGAAAAAAAAGTGATGTAATTCCGGTTCGATGAAGAACAGTCCCACCCTCAGATTCTAAAATCTGAGATTGTAAAATACGGTGTCCTTATTGGAGAATTTAATTGTTCCACACCAGCGCACTGGCTCCGAGTATCGCTGCATGTCCAAGATCCAACTCAGAGACAAGTATGGGAATATTTCTTTTCCGAAAGACAGGCAATAAGCTGTTCTCCAGACTTTCTTTTATTGGTTTGAGAATTAAATCACCTGCAGCAACGGGGCCACCGAAGAGAAAGATGGCTTCCGGACTCAAATGGTGTACCGTAGTAGCCAAAGCCATCCCCAAATATTTACCCGTGATCTCGAATACTTCCAGGGCGATCTTATCACCCTGAACTGCCGCCTCAAAAATATGTTTGGATGTCATCTCTTTGTAGCTGTAAGCGGACAGTAAGCTATCCTCCGCGTGGTCTCTCAGCAGAAGTTCAAAAGCCGTTCTTTTCATACCCGGAGCAGAACAATACGCTTCCAGATGACCTCTTCCGCCACATCCGCACAAGCGGCCATCGGCAACGATGGTGTTATGCCCGCATTCCCCGGCAAAACCGTCGACACCATATACGACATCCCCATTGTAAAAAAGCCCGCTACCTACCCCCGTTCCCAGGGTGAACATCACAAAGTTGTCCATATTTCGTGCACCACCATAGGCCTTTTCACCCAATGCCGCTGCATTTGCATCATTGGTTATACGTATCTTCGGCATGTCAGGAAACTTTTCAGCCAGTATTTTACAAAAAGGCACTTTCCCGGTAAATGGCAGATTAGGGGCAAATTCTATGGTACCTTCATTGTAGTTGGCATTAGGTGCTCCTATTCCGATACCCACAACCTCATAATCAAGATTAATTTTTGTAAGTAAAGAATTGGTTATTCTGCTGATTTCCAAAATAAAATTTTGCAGCAGTTTATCTGAAACCTGCTGATCAGCCCTGGGATTTAATTTTTTGGGAGGCGTGGGTAAAGAGTCTTCCAGTAATATCTTCCCGTCCTGGTTTACAACTCCAATAACCGTATTGGTTCCTCCTATATCGATTCCGATTGATAATTTGACCATTATTTAGATTAATTAAATTTCATTAATTACATACATATTTAAACGCTCGTTTTGACTTTTTTGAGCTTCGCTTAAGCTTGCTTTGTGAAGCGAAAAGTTCCTCGCAGCAAAGCTGCGGGGAACTTTAATTACCTATTTCAGTAAGATTACCTTCGGATCATACTTCCTTTTACGGCATAAAAGAATATGTAAAGGTAACACATGGCCGGAACAATAAAGGCCCAGGTATAACCAGCGCCATCAGCAATGGCTCCCATAAGTGGAGGTATAAGTGCTCCACCTAAAATCAAGGCATTGATTAAGCCGGAAGCAGAACTTAGTTCTGCCTTATCCAGGTCTCTGACTGCCAGTGCGAAAATATTGGGGAACATAATGGAGTTGAATAATCCGATGGAAATGATCGTCCAAAGCGCTATGTCTCCGCCTGTAAAGGTCGTTGTAAGATCGAGCGCAGCTGCTGCCAGGGCAAAAATGGCCAGTGTACGGGCTGCTTTTCCGCGGCCAACCAGCATAATGACAAAGTTAAGCATTGCAGCTCCGGTAAAGGTGGCTCCGATCGCCCAGTTCCAATCAGTCACAAACGAACCTGAAATAAAAGCCAGAATCAATACAGGAATCACAAACAAAAGTTTTTTCGACATTTTCCGGTCGGTGAACATAAAGGATCCGAAGAAACGTCCAACCATTGCCCCTCCCCAGTAAATGGCCGCATAGGTAGAAGCCATTTCAGAAGAGATATTGATTGAATTCCGGAGGTAATTAACAATCAGCCCGGCGTTGCCAGCCTCAGCACCAACATACACGAATATGGCAATAGCACCCAGAACCACATGAGGATATTTCCATACACTTTTCTTTTTGCCGGTACTTTCTTCCGTTTTAATAACAGGCAATTTGATCGAGAACAAAGCAATGGCAACGATAATTACAAAAACACCCATCACAATAAAGGGCAGAGGTACCCTGTCTGCAGCTACCATATTATCCTGAGGGAATTGTAATCCTTTGAAAATAGCCACTGAAATCAACCAGGGAGCAATCATGGTAGCAACGGAGTTCAGTGCCTGTGTCAAATTTAAACGGCTCGAAGCGGAAGAATCAGGCCCAAGTGCAGTAACATAGGGATTTGCTGCGACCTGCAACAAAACAACACCGGTTGCCAGGATAAAGGTTCCTATCAAAAAGATAGGGAATGAGGGTAATTTAGCTGCCGGTATAAAAATAAAACTGCCAAGCGCCATTAAAAACAGACCGGTAATTACGGTATATTTATAGCCTATTTTATCAATCAGTTTCCCGGCCGGGATTGACATAATCGGATAGGTTATAAAAAACGCCGAGGTGATTAACTGGGCAGCAAGCTCCGATAAACCAAAAATCTCCTTAACCGGAGCAGTTAAGGTAATAATAAATGTAGTGGCAAAACCAAAAATGAAAAATATGGAGCCGAAAACCGACATACCCACTACCATGTTATTGCGTTTGTTGTCCATTTGATTATTTTTTAATTTATAAAATGCTTATTCGTATTTAATGATTTCAAAGCGCCAAATTTCTCATCCGTTTTATCTTACTGTATATCAATCCCATACACTCTTTAGGGAATATCTTAACCTTACAGCAGCGAAGTCATAAATATAATCACTTTCAACAAAACTGTATCTCAGAAGGCTTTTTTATATTGATTCTAGGTATTTGAATCCCTGAAGATTGCTCAGAGGTCCCGGGCTTTGAAATATGCAGATTTTTATTATATTGCAAGTAGGACTGAATTATGAACTAATTCTATATCCGAATGAAGATTAAATACGAACTGGAATATACCTTCAATACCTCCCCCAATTTCTTATATGCAAGATTAAGTACTCCGGAGGGTCTTTCCGAATGGTTTGCCGATGATGTGAATCTGAGAAGGGGCAAATTTAATTTTGTGTGGGAAGGAACCGAACATACGGCCACTGTGGTGCAGAAGAAGGCCAATAAGTTTATACGCTTTCAATGGGAGGATGATGAAAACCAGGAACAGTTTTTTGAGTTCAGGATTCATACCGATGAACTGACAGGGGATGTGGCACTTCTGATCACGGATTTCGCTGAAGAGAATGAAAAGGACGATGCTGTAGATTTGTGGGACAGCCAGATCTCCGAATTGAAACATGCTATTGGGCTCTGAAGCTTTCCCTGTTTCCAAAATAAGTTAACTTTGTTTCCGTTCAAATCTTAGCTAGAAATGGGAGAGGTGTGAAAAAACTTCATCTGCTGGTCATTAAGTCATTTATAGGTCCGCTCATCCTGACATTCTTTTTTGTCGTTTTTATACTCCTGATGCAGTTTCTCTGGAAGTATATCGATGACCTTATCGGGAAGGGGCTGGAAATGAGTGTTATATCAGAATTCCTGCTGTATACCAGTGCCAGCCTGGTTCCACTGGCCATGCCCCTGGCCGTGCTTCTGGCCAGCCTGATGACCTTTGGAAACCTGGCAGAAAACCTGGAACTGCTGGCTTTTAAATCCTCCGGTATCTCGCTTATCCGCATCATGGCTCCGGTCATGGTTATTTCTGCGACCATAGCTATCGGAGCATTTTTGTTTGCCAATTATGTGATGCCTGTCACCAACCTGAAGATGAGGGCTCTGCTCTACGATATTCAGCAGCAGAGGCCCGAACTTACCATTAAACCGGGAGTATTCGACAACACCCTGGAAGGCTACTCCATCCGCATCGGATCCCGCGACAGCAAGACCAGTCTACTCAGTGACATTCTGATTTTTGATCATACCAAGAAGCAGGGAAACACACGGGTTACCATTGCCGATTCGGGTTACATGAAAATATCGGCCGACGAGAAACACCTCCTGCTCACCCTTTACAACGGTCGCACGTATGAGGAGATGCAAAAGCAGAAAAAAGAGAAAAAAAACATTAAAAGCTATCCCCATCAGAGGGACCATTTTGAACAACAGGAGATGATCATTGAGATGACCGGATTTGGACTGAACCGGTCCGATGAGAACCTGTTCCGTAATGCATACTCCATGCTGAACATCGATCAGCTGCATCATTTTGAAGACTCACTTACCCAGGATCTGGACACCATGCTTCTTATGTTCCATTCGACCATTGAGAAAACCCTGGTGGATAAACCAAAGAACCTGCTTATCAAAAGAGAAAGGATCCTTCCCGATTCCCTGAAGAGTTCGCGCTCCGCAGAAGAAATGGAAATCATACAGCTTCATGTGGACTCCATGTTTCAGGAACTCAATAAACTGGAACAACGCCGGGCGCTCACACAGGCTATCAACTTTGCAAGAAGCAATAAAAGTGTCACTTCTTCCAATGCGGGAACGACCGACTGGAAGATCGCAAAACTTCGCAGGTATCAGATAGAGATTCAACGCAAGTATACGCTTTCCCTCCTCTGCCTGATTTTCTTTTTCATCGGTGCTCCCCTGGGGGCCATTATTCGAAAGGGGGGGCTTGGTATACCAGTGATTGTCAGTGTTTTGATGTTCCTGATCTATTACGTGATCTCTATAATTGGAGAGAAATTTGTCCGGGAAAACATCCTTCCGCCCTTCGCGGGAATGTGGCTATCCACATTTATCCTGGTTCCCATCAGCATCCTGCTGACCTATAAAGCTGCCAATGATTCTGTCATCATGAATATCGATACCTATTTTATATGGGTAAAAAATATCTGGCAGAGCTCACAGAAATTCTTCCGGAGAAAATGAAGATCCTGGTCCTGAGCAATAAACTTCCTTATCCACGCAGGGACGGGGGGTCCATTGCCACATTAAATATGATGACCGGTCTTCACGCAGCAGGAAATCAGATTACCTGCCTGGCACTGAATACAGCCAAACACCCCTGTCCCACGGATCAGATTCCGGGAGATATCCGGGAAAAAATCCGCTTCATAGGCGTGGATTGCAACTGCTCCGTCAGACCACTGCGGCTGGGATTAAACCTGTTCTTCTCCCGGACTCCGTATATTGCAGAACGTTTTAATATCCCTTCCTACAGAACAGCGCTTACAGAGCTCCTGCGGCAGGAGATCTTTGATATTATCCAGCTGGAAGGGCCCTATCCGGGACTTTACCTGGATCTGATCAGGAGCCTGAGCGAAGCGAAACTGGTCCTAAGGGCCCATAACGTGGAACATCTCATCTGGGAAAGAAAAGCTATCCATGAAGGATCGGTCCTGAAAACATGGTACCTGAACAATATGGCCCGGAGGCTGAAACGCTTCGAGCTGGAGCTGGCGCACCGGGCCGATATGCTGATCCCTATCAGTGACTATGATTCCGCTTATTTCAGGAAACAGGGCCTTCAAATCCCCATGCTAACCATTCCCGCCGGATTGACCATGGAGGACTACCCCCTGACTGAACTCCCCGCTGAACCCAGCATCTTTTATATCGGGGCGCTGGACTGGCTCCCCAATCAGGAGGGGCTTAACTGGTTCATCGAAAAGGTTTTTCCCCTTTTGCTTTCAAAGCTTCCTGCCCTCAGATTCCATGTGGCCGGAAGAAATGCATCCCGACAATTTGAGAAAAAACTCAATCACCCCAACATTAGCTACCATGGAGAGGTTGAAGATGCCGTGGGTTTCATGCAGGCTTACCGGGTCATGCTTGCACCCCTTTTGTCCGGAAGCGGTATCAGAATAAAAATTCTGGAAGGAATGGCGCTGGGAAGGCCGGTGGTAACCACCTCCGCCGGAATCGAGGGAATTGAGCTCAGGGATCATCAGCTGGTAAAAGTGGAAGATGATCCTTATAGATTTAACAGTCAGATACTTAGATTACTCAACGATGCACATTTTCCAGACCGGATGCTTTCCGGTGCTCGCACATTTGTTCGCCGTAATTATGATACCTTTGAACTCTCTAAGCGCTTAAGTCAGTTTTATTACACAGAGGTATGATCATACTTCAAATCATATTCTGGATCTGCCTCGGACTCTTTATCTACTCCTACCTGCTTTTTCCATTTATTCTTCGTCTGCTCGCGGGAAACAGAGAGATAAAGGCCCGCTTCTTCTCTGCCGGGGAAAGGCCCCTTGTTTCGATGTTAATTGCAGCCTACAATGAAGAGTTGGTTATTGGTGAAAAGATCCGGAGCGTTCTGGAGAGTGATTACCCCCGGGAGAAACTGGAGATTCTTGTGGGCTCGGATGCTTCCACGGACCAGACCAACCAGATACTCCGGCAGCTTTCTGAAGCAAATCCGTCCATTCAGCTTTTCCTTTTCGATGAGAGGAAAGGAAAACCGGAAATTGTCAACCTGCTTGCCAGAGAGGCGCGGGGAGAAATCCTGGTGATAAGCGATGCCAACGTGATGCTGGAGGAACACACCCTCTTTGAACTGGTCCGTTACTTCAAAGAGGAGCGTATCGGCCTGGTGGACTCCGGAATTATCAGCACGGGGATCAAAGAGGACGGCATATCCCGTCAGGAGAAATATTATACCAGCCGTGAAGTCCGGATAAAACAGCATGAGAGTGTGCTCTGGGGTTCCATGATGGGACCTTCCGGAGGATGTTATGCGGTCCGGAAATCTCTCTACAGGCCTGTTCCGGGGCACTTTCTGGTGGATGATTTCTTTATCAATATGAGCGTTCTTGAGCAGGGGGGGCAGTGTATCAGCAACATTCATGCAAAGGTCTATGAAGATGTTTCCAATAACCCTCGTGAAGAGTTCAGAAGGAAAAAGCGCATCTCAGCAGGAAACTATCAAAACCTGCTTAGATTCCGTTCCATGCTTTTCCGGGGAAACAAAGGGATCGGATTTTGTTTTTTTTCCCATAAAGTAATCCGGTGGATCGTCCCCTTCCTGGTGCTCCTTACCTTGACCATCTCCTTTATTCTCGGGATGAGTTCGTCTTTCTATCTCTGCCTGGCCCTCCTGCAGGTGCTGGTGCTTTTAATCCCCCTTATTGATCATTTGCTGAGGAAAATTAAAATCCAAACCATACCTTTGCGCTTTATCTCACATTTTGTTCTGATGAACCTGGCCCTCACAGCCGGTTTTATCAGGTATTTAGGAGGAATTAAAAACAATGTCTGGCAACCAACAAGCAGGAAACAGGATTAAACTCAACTCCATTGAGGAGGCGATGGAAGATATCAGGAACGGTAAAATCGTTATTGTTGTTGATGATGAAGACAGGGAGAACGAAGGAGATTTTGTCTGTGCGGCCGAGCTGGTCACCCCGGAAACAGTCAATTTTATGGCCACCTGGGGCAAGGGCCTGATCTGTGCTTCTCTTACCGATGAACGCTGCGAGCAACTGGACCTGCCCATGATGGTAAGTAATAATACCAGCAGTCATACCACTGCCTTCACCGTTTCCGTCGACCTGCTGGGACAGGGATGCACTACCGGGATTTCAGCTTCGGACCGTGCCAAAACAATACGTGCCCTGGTGGATCCCTCCACCATGCCGGAGGATCTCGCCCGGCCCGGGCATATCTTCCCCTTAAAATCGAGGCGTCAGGGGGTGCTCAGGCGGGCCGGTCACACCGAAGCCGCGGTGGACCTGACCCGGCTTTCCGGATTAAAACCCGGCGGGGTCCTGGTGGAAATTATGAGTGACGACGGGACCATGGCACGGCTTCCGGAACTCTATCGCCTGGCCCGGCAACATAAGCTGAAGCTGATCACCATCAAAGATCTGATTGCCTACCGGCTGAACTTTGACTCCATCCTCATCCAGGGTGCCAGGGTGAAACTCCCCACTGAGTACGGGGACTTCAACCTGATCCCCTTTATTCAGAAATCCAATGGCCTGGAACATGTCGCGCTTGTTAAAGGGGAATGGTCCGAAGATGAAAGTCTGCTGGTCCGGGTTCATTCCTCCTGTGTGACCGGTGATATTTTTGGAAGCTACCGCTGCGATTGCGGCGAACAGCTGCACGAAGCCATGAGAATGGTTCAGAAAGAGGGTAAGGGCGTGATCATCTATCTCAACCAGGAGGGCCGCGGGATTGGTCTGTATAACAAAATGAAGGCCTATAAACTCCAGGAAGAGGGCCGCGACACTGTGGAAGCCAATGTGGAACTGGGATTCAGGGATGATGAGCGCGATTACGGAGTGGGCGCCGGAATACTGCACTCGCTTGGGGTCAGGAAAATAAGGCTGATCACCAACAATCCGGTGAAGAAGGCCGGACTGGAAGGATATGGAATGACCATCGTGGAGTCCATCCGGCTGGAGATTCCTTCAAACAAACACAATCAGTTTTATCTGGAGACCAAGCGGGACAAAATGGGGCATTTTCTCAATATTGCACATTATAAAAACTCCCGCATAGATGAGTAAGCAGCATCCGAGAATCGTCTATATGGGCAGTCCGGGCTTTGCGGTTCCTCCCCTGCAGCTTCTGCTGGAGTCGGGGTGTCACGTGGTGGGAGTCATTACCGCTCCCGACAGGCCGGCAGGACGTGGCAGGAAGATCCGGTATTCCGCCATCAAAGAATTCCTCCTCCGGGAAAAAATGAATATTCCCATTCTTCAACCGGAGAATCTGAGATCCGGAACCTTTCTGGATGAGCTCGCCGCATTAAATCCTGAGCTTCAGGTGGTGGTGGCATTCAGAATGCTACCCGAGGTGGTCTGGAGCATGCCCAGCCTGGGCACCTTTAACCTGCACGCCTCTTTATTGCCTCAATACCGGGGTGCAGCGCCCATCAATCATGTCCTGATTAATGGGGAAGAAGAAACGGGAGTTACTACTTTTTTTATTGATGATCAGATCGATACGGGAAATATTCTACTTCAGAAACGAACCGGTATCGGACCTAAGGAGACAGCCGGAGAACTGCACGACCGGCTGATGGTCCTCGGAGCCGGACTGGTGCTGGAAACAGTCGGACTGATCAGCAGTGGAGAGCTGAAGGCAAAATCCCAGGAGTTATTCCTGGAGGCCGGCAGCAACTTAAAGAAAGCTCCGAAAATATTCAAGGAAGACTGCCAGATTGACTGGAACCTTCCGGGACAGGCCCTCCACAACCTGATCCGGGGACTCAGTCCCCATCCGGGTGCCTATACCTTCCTGGAAAGAGACGGAGGCAAGCCTGTGCTTTGCAAGATCTTAACGGCTGCCTTTGAGCCTGCCACGCAGGGTTTGGCTCCGGGCACCATCTCTTCAGACGGAAAAAGTGCATTGAAAGTAGCCCTTAAAGATGGAGTGCTTCATATTTACTCCATTCAGCAGGAAGGAAAAAGGAAAATGGATATTAAGGATTTTCTCGCCGGGTTCAGGCTTAAGAGCGGCTTATCCCGGTTTTCCTGAGTTGTTTCAGATTCAGATCAATCCCCTCTGTCAACTGGTAATACAGCCTGAGCGCATTGATAAACTGCAACTGGTAGGAACGGGAGTACCTTCCCGAAACAAAAAACTCAAAATTATAATCCTCAATGGCCCCCATGCTGATCTTCCGTGGTTCAACTCCTTTAAAATACTCAAAGAACCTCCTGACCATAAAGCGGTAAGTTTTTCTTGATTTTTCAGAGTAGCCCTCCTTTTCCAGTTGTCTCTCGTAGAAGTCGAGATCCACCCCCTCTTCCCTGGTGTGAAGCCTGAAAAGAGATGAAATGGAATGCCACCATTCCGGAGGCTGTCTTCTGGAAGTGCTCTCGCCAAAAAAATCAATCCGGGTTTGCCGGCCATCGGGGGGCAGGATCATTCTGACTGGCTCTGTTTCTGCTTCGGCCATGCTTCTGTTTTCTGACAAATTTAAACTTCCCGGCAGTCAATGTAAAGTTTTGACAGTCAAAATGATTAACATGTTTTGAACAATTTGGGCCGGCGACTAGTATTCGAAGCGGAACTGCATCTCCTCCTCCTCATACTTCTCCCGGGAGGGCTCCGGATTTAGTACAGGTTCGCGCTTCTTTCTTCTGAGATAAATCTCTGTCCCTTCCATGGGTTGCTCCCCTTCCATCATATGGTTCTTGCTGTAAAGATGTTTCAGCTTCACCCCGTATAGTTGTGAAATATCATACATGGTCTGTCCCTCTTCCACCACGTGCATCTCATTGCCTGCGGCCGCCTTTCTGCGTTTTGGCTGAAGGTAGATGAAGGTTCCCGGTTCAAGTTTTGCACCCCGATACAGGTTGTTGTACCTGTAGATCTCATTCTTGTACATTCCCAGCTCAGCCCTAAGCGATTCCGGGGTATCCCCCGGTTCTGATACTATGTATTCGATCCGGTTGTTCAGCAGAACAGCTCTTTGGGCCCCTGATCCCTGTCCGGCCATATAGGAGCTTGTATCCGCCTCACTGCCCATGCTCCCGTCAAGCACCAGCAGATCGTACTTATAGAGTTCATTCTCCTCAATGATCCTGATCAGAAGGGTGGCATAGTTATCGGCCGTGGCATATCCGGCCCTTTTCAGTCCCCTGGCCCAGCCGCGGTAGTCGTGCGGACTGATCTCAAACAGGGGAGCATACCTGGGTTTTGAGCTAAGAAATTCGGAGTGATCCATATAGGACTCATAGGCGGAGGAATAGGACCTGAAGCACTCCTGCCAGCTGTCGTCATTATGATGGATTTTCTTCCCGGTCCAGTCATGACACTTGATCCCAAAATGATTGTTCCCCCTGACCGCCAGCCGGCTGTTTCCATTGTTTGATTCCAGGCATCCCTGGGCCAGGGTGATGCTTGCGGGGATTCCCACCCTGATCATCTCCCGCATAGCCAGGTCCGAAAAGGTCCTGATATATTCCTCCCGGGTGTATTTCTTCTGTCCGTCCGCCTGTTTAACAGGGGCCGACAAGAGCAGGATAAACACGACTGCTTTTATATGGCCTGAACATTTCAACAACAATTCCCTCCTTTTCTAAAATTACCTGGTGCTTAAAAATAGATATAAGCAAAACAGTTCCTTAAGGGAGTTTTAAACAATTCCTTTACCATGAACGGCCGTTAATAACAAAATCTTATATCAGCGATATAATCTGTAACTTTATTTTAAATAAGCTTACACTATGAAACAGAGGGCATATACGGTAAGGTTGTATGAATTTGACCAACTTGAGGAACTGTCGGAAGAACAGGCTCTATTAGTGAACAGCGCCATCCGGGCAGCCGGGGATGCCTATGCACCCTATTCGGAGTTCCATGTGGGTGCCGCAGTCCGCCTGGCAAATGGAGAAATTGTGATTGGCAGCAACCAGGAAAATGCGGCCTATCCATCCGGACTATGTGCCGAACGGGTGGCCATTTATTATGCCGGGGCCCGGCACCCGGGTGTAGCTGTCCGGTCCATCGCTATAGCCGCCATACGTGAAGGGATCGTTCAGGAAGAACCGGTTGCACCCTGCGGTGCCTGCAGACAGGTACTGTATGAAAAAGAAAGCCAGGGGGAAGCTCCCATGGAACTCATCCTTTACGGCAGTAAGAAAATTCAGGTTCTATCAAAGGTTACCGACCTGCTGCCACTTCCCTTTAAGCTTTCGAACCTGGCTTAAAAAAAACCGGAAAAATATCCATCCTGGGGTAAGGGGCCACCACCTCTATCTGCTCCATTTTTACAGGATGGATAAATGAGATCCTCCTTGCGTGCAGGCTGATACCCCCGTTTGGATTGCTTCTTTTGGCACCATACTTCCGGTCGCCCTTTATTACGCTGCCAATGCCTGCCAGCTGGGCCCTGATCTGGTGGTGACGGCCGGTTTCCAGCACTACTTCAAGCAAGTGATACCGGTCTGATGAGGCCAGCCTGCGGTAGTGGAGCCGGGCATGCTTTGAACCTTCTACCTGGCTGTCGTGTACATAGCTTTTGTTCTGCCTGGTGTTACGGGTAAGATAATGGTCCAGGATACCGGAATCAGGCTTCGGACACTTCTCCACAATAGCATGGTAGATCTTCTCCACCTTCTTCTCCTTAAACAGGGCAGCCATCCGGCTGAGGGCCTTGCTGGTTTTCGCAAATACCACCGCTCCGCTGACCGGGCGATCCAGCCGGTGGGGTATTCCAAGGAATACCTCCCCCGGTTTATGATCACGCTCCCTGATAAAATCCTTCAGCAGTCTGTCCAGCGAGGCATCGCCGGTTTTATCTCCCTGCACAATCTGGGAAACACGTTTGTTGACAACCATCAGGTGATTATCCTCATATAAAATCGTAGCAGGAGGTTTCAGTAAATTCATCTCACCGGGGCCTGTCCAAAAAGTCGGCAGGGACTAGTACTGTTCGCTTTCGTTCGGGAAGGAGACCGATCTCACATCGTCAATATAATTTTTAACCGCTCCTTTTACCTCCATTTGCAGATTGTGATAACGTCGCAGGAAACGGGGAGAAAACTCCTGAGTAATGCCCAGCATATCGTGCAGGACCAGCACCTGTCCGCTCACATTGGACCCGGCACCAATGCCTATAGTGGGAATCTTAATGGACTCGGTCACCTCCCCGGCCAGCCTGGCCGGGATCTTTTCCAGGACCACGGCAAAACAGCCTGCCTCTGAAAGGGCTATGGCATCTGACTTCAGCTTGTCGGCCTCCTCCTTATCCGTAGCCCGGACCACATAGGTCCCGAATTTATGAATGGCCTGTGGCGTAAGCCCCAGATGTCCCATAACAGGGATCCCCGCCGAGAGGATCCGCTCAATGGATTCTCTGATTTCCACTCCTCCTTCCACCTTGATGGCACTGGCTCCTGTCTCCTTCATGATCCGGATGGCCGACACCAATGCCTCCTTCGAGTCGCCCTGATAGGTCCCGAAGGGCAGATCGACCACCACCAGTGCCCTGCTGGTGGCCCGGACTACCGAGGCGGCATGGTAGATCATATTGTCGAGAGTAATGGGCAGCGTAGTCTCATAACCGGCCATGACATTGGATGCCGAGTCGCCCACCAGGATCACATCAATGCCAGCCTGGTCCAACAGGCGTGCAAAAGAGTAATCATAAGCGGTTAACATGGCTATTTTCTCCCCTTTTAGCTTCATGGCAAAAAGCACATGGGTAGTGACTCGTTTTACATTGCTGTGCAGCGACATGATGTTTACATTAGAATTTCCTGTAAAGTTTACAATAAATTTCCTATTGGCGGTCAATTTGTCAGTAAACCTGACATGCGACCGGCAGATATTTGCAGAAAATGGTGCCAATATAACATCCGGGACCTGAAAATCCCGATTGGCATAATCTTCGTTAAGTCATAGGTATCATTATAAAATGATCGATTACAGAAAAAAACAAACAGATAAGAGTCATGAGTAAAATTATTGGAATTGATTTAGGTACAACAAACTCCTGTGTATCGGTAATGGAAGGCAACGAACCTGTTGTGATACCCAACAGCGAGGGAAAAAGGACCACCCCCTCCATGGTGGCTTTTGTTGAGAACGGAGAGCGCAAAGTAGGAGACCCGGCCAAAAGGCAGGCAATTACCAATCCTACCAAGACGGTATCCTCCATCAAGCGGTTTATGGGGGAGACCTTTGACCGGATGAGCAAGGAGATTGCCAGGGTTCCCTATAAGGTGGTCAAAGGTGAGAATAACACCCCGCGGGTTCAGATTGACGACCGGAAATACTCTCCACAGGAGATTTCTGCCATGGTGCTTCAGAAGATGAAGAAGACTGCAGAGGATTACCTGGGTCATGAAGTTAAAGAGGCTGTTATTACGGTCCCGGCTTATTTCAGCGACTCCCAGCGCCAGGCCACTAAAGAGGCCGGTGAAATTGCCGGTCTTCAGGTAAAGAGGATCATTAATGAGCCTACCGCTGCCTCGCTGGCCTACGGGCTGGATAAGAAGACTTCGGACCTGAAAATTGCCGTTTTCGACCTGGGTGGCGGTACCTTCGATATTTCCATACTAGAACTTGGTGACGGTGTTTTTGAGGTTAAATCGACCAACGGGGACACCCACCTGGGTGGAGACGATTTCGACCAGGTGATCATCGACTGGCTGGCCGATGAATTCAAGAAAGACGAAGGGCTCGATCTGAAAAAGGATCCCATGGCTCTGCAGCGGCTTAAGGAGGCTGCCGAAAAAGCCAAGATTGAATTGTCAAGTGCTACACAGACCGAAATCAACCTCCCCTATATCATGCCGGTCGACGGTGTGCCCAAACACCTGGTAAAGAGTCTCAGCAGGGCTAAATTTGAAAGCCTGGCCGACAAACTGATCCAGGCCACCATCGAACCCTGTAAAAAGGCCCTGAAAGATTCCGGCCTTAAAAGCAGTGAAATCAACGAGGTTATCCTGGTGGGAGGTTCCACCCGGATTCCTGCCATCCAGAAAGTGGTGGAGGATTTCTTCAGCAGAACCCCTTCCAAAGGGGTGAACCCGGACGAAGTCGTTGCCGTGGGAGCTGCCATCCAGGGTGGTGTGCTTACCGGGGAGGTGAAAGACGTTCTCCTTCTTGATGTCACTCCCCTTTCACTGGGTATTGAGACCATGGGAAGTGTCAACACCAAACTTATCGAGTCGAATACCACCATTCCCACAAAGAAAACACAAACCTTTACCACGGCGGCCGATAACCAGCCATCGGTTGAGATCCATGTGCTTCAGGGCGAACGGGCTATGGCCAAGGATAACAAGACCATCGGACGCTTCCATCTCGATGGTATTCCGCCGGCACCCCGTGGCATTCCGCAAATTGAGGTTACCTTTGATATTGATGCCAACGGTATCCTGAACGTAAGTGCAAAGGACAAAGGGACCGGGAAAGAGCAGAGTATCCGTATTGAAGCCTCATCGGGTCTGTCCGATAGTGAGATCGAAAGAATGAAGCAGGAGGCCAAAGAGAATGAAGCAACTGATAAAGCTGCCAAGGAACGTATCGACAAGCTTAACACAGCCGACAGTCTCATCTTCCAGTCGGAAAAACAGCTGAAAGAGTTTGGAGAAAAAATCCCTGCCGAAAAGAGGGCTCCCATCGAAGAGGCTTTAACCAGCCTGAAAGAGGCTCATAAATCGGAGGATATCGCCGCCATCGATCAGGCCAGTGAAAGACTGAACACTGCCTGGCAGGCAGCTTCACAGGATATCTATAATGCACAGCAGCAAAGTGGCGAAGGCGATCAGCCCGGCCCTGAAGCAGAAGGCGAACCTGCTCCCGGGAAAGGGAGTGATGACGAGGTGACTGATGTGGATTTTGAAGAGGTGAAATAAAACGCAGATTATGTGAATGATAAAAAGAGGGTGTCTCACAAGGGCATCCTCTTTTTATTTAGCCTGTTGTTGCTGTACATGTAAACCGAAACAGACTTTCCGTGAGCTGAGAACACAGCCGCTGCATTTGGATAAACATGAAACTATATGTAGGTTTGGAACTATGTTCAGGACTTTGATCAGCTGTATATGGATTTGCACGGCCATCACCCTGCAGGCTCAGAACCTGGTGGATGAAGAAGGACGGAAAACCGGCCACTGGAAAGTGGAGTATCCCAGTGGAAAGACCCTCTATGAGGCTGATTTCGTGGAGGGGCAGCCGGTGGGCGAAATGGTGCGCTACTATGAGACCGGTGCCGCAAGGGCCCGCATGTGTTTTGAACCCGGAGGGAGCCGCAGTGCTGCCAGACTGTATTACAGCAATGGCAAACTGGCAGCAGAAGGCTGGTACCTCAAGCAAATGAAGGATTCCGTATGGACCTATTATTCAGAATTTGATGGTTCTGTTAGAATCCGGGAACCCTACCAGGCTGGTAAACTCCATGGAGTGGTACGAAGCTATTATGCCAGCGGAGAGATTTCCGAAGAAGTGGAGTGGAAACAGGATGTCAAGGAGGGTCCCTGGATACAATACTTTAAAAACGGGGCTTTGAGGCTTTCAGCCACCCATAAAAACGGACTGCTGGAGGGCCCCTACAAGGTCTTCCTTTCCGACCGAACCATTCAGATCAGGGGCCTGTACCGGGAGAACAAGGCGCATGGCACCTGGATCTTTTATGATGAAAGCGGAAAAGAGGCCTATTCATTGGAATACAGGAACGGTTCACCGGTCGACCGGGAGAAATATGAGGAATGGATGGAAGATTCACTGAAGAATTATTTAATCCTTACCGAACCGGAATCCCTTCAACAACCCTGATCACTGATGAAGAAATTCAAACTGCTGGTCTTTCTTTTACTCTTTTTACCTGGCTTACAGGCACAGGAGATAGCCGATGGTGTTTACTGGATCTATTTCCGGGATAAGGCAGAAAGCCCTTACCGGACCGACCAGCCGGATCAGTTTCTCTCCCTCCGTTCTATAAACAGAAGGGCGATGCAGGGCCTGAGTGTGGATCAACTGGATCTTCCGGTCAATCCGGATTATCTGCAGGAGATCAGGGATATGGGTGCAGAGATCAGGCATATCTCCAGGTGGTTAAACGGAATCGCCATGATCAACCTGAATGAGGCCGCCTTTCAGGAGATTGTGCAACTTCCCTTCACGGATACACTTCCCTGGGAGCCGGCAAAGGACGGTCTTTTCTTTCCCGGGAGAAGTGGACAGCCGAGATTTGAAGCGCCCCTGGAGCCGGCTCCCGGATTCGATTACGGGGTGGCAAAAGAACAGGTGGAGATGGTCGGAACCGATCACCTGCACGAACTTGGATATACTGGCGCAGGCGTATGGATCGGGGTTCTGGATGCCGGATTTTATAACGTGGACAGCCTGCCCTCATTTATCACCTTGTTCGGGGAGGGACGGATCCTGGAGACAAGGAATTATGTCAATGAGGCTTCCGTTTACCGTCAGAGCAGCTCCCACGGCATGTCTGTCCTTTCCATTATGGCGGGCGAGTGGGACGGGAATATGGTAGGAAGCGCTCCACACGCCAGCTACCTGCTCTGTATGACTGAAAATCCGGACCAGGAGACCCGGATCGAGGAGATTGCCTGGATTGAAGCAGCCGAATATGCCGATAGCCTGGGAGTGGATGTGCTTAACACCTCCCTGGGATATTCCCGGTTCGACGGCACTCTGTATGACTATAGCTACCGCGATATGGACGGCTTTACCACTTATATCTCCAGGGCTGCCTCCCTGACCGCCTCCCGTGGAATGGTCCTCTGCAACAGTGCGGGGAATTCGGGGAACGATGCTTGGTTTTACATCACTGCCCCGGCCGATGCAGCGGATATCCTGGCTGTTGGAGCGGTCGACAGCAGCAACCAGCTGGCCGGCTTCAGTTCCAGGGGACCCACTTTTGATGCCCGCATTAAGCCGGATGTGACCGCCATGGGAAAGGCTGCGGGACTGCAGTCCCCCAGAGGCGGATTGGCCAGGGGCGATGGAACCTCTTTTGCTTCCCCGGTTTTGGCCGGTTCTGTGGCAGCCCTCTGGCAAGCCTTTCCGGAACTGCCGGCCAGGGAGTTGATTTACAGGATCAGACAGAGCGGTCACCGCTCCGGGAGGCCCGATTCCTATTATGGATACGGGACTCCAAATATACTCTACGCCTACCATAGCATTACCGGCATCCCGGCCCGTATCAAAACAGGCAGTATGGAAATATGGCCCAATCCGGCCACAGACTACATCAGAATCAGGATCCCCGAAGCTGTATCGGGTTTACAGAGGATACAGCTGTATGATATAAGCGGGAAAATGACTGCTTCAAAGGAACTGGAATTGCCAGGGGATCTGGTTCTGCCGGAAAGCATAAAAAGCGGGATCTATATCCTGGAGGTACGGACTGCCGGAGGTGTTTACCGGGGCCGGCTAATTATTCAGTAATGCCGGAAAAATTCTGTTCATTATCGCAGTTGCTCGGTCAGGTCAAAGGGGTCCTTGAGAAAGGGCTCCCGGAACATTACTGGGTTATCGCAGAGATCATGGAACTCCATGAACGGCGCCACTGCTATCTGGAACTTATCGAAAAGAGCGAAGAGAACGACACCCTGCTGGCCAGGATCAGAGCCACCATCTGGGCCTCCCGTTACAGCATGCTGCGGCCTTTTTTTGAAAGCTCGACCGGAACTACCCTGAAAAGCGGGATCAAAATCCTGTGCAAGGCCTCTGTGGAGTTCCATCCCCTGTACGGACTAAGCCTGAATATCTCGGATATTGATCCCTCCTATACCCTGGGGGATCTGGCCCGCAAAAAACAGGAAGTGATACAGCGCCTTCGTTCAGAGGGTGTATTCGATATGAACAGAGAACTGACTTTCCCTCTGGTTCCCCAGCGCATTGCAGTGATCTCCTCCGAAAGTGCTGCCGGTTACGGGGACTTTATGAACTCCATGGAACAGAACAGGCATGCTTTTCTCTTTTACTGCACCCTCTTCCCTTCGGTGATGCAGGGCGAAGAGGCACCCGGATCCATTATATCCGCACTGGAACAAATCTATGAATCGGAGTCCGCTTTCGATTGCGTGGTTCTTATCCGGGGGGGCGGGTCGAAAGCTGATCTGGAGAGTTTTAATAATTACGAACTTGCCTATTTCATTACCCAGTTTCCACTTCCGGTTCTTACCGGGATCGGGCATGAAAGAGATGAATCGGTGGCCGATATGGTGGCACATCACGGATTAAAGACCCCCACCGCTGTAGCTGAATTCCTGGTGGACCGGCTGCTGGCCTTTCAATTCAGTCTCTCTGCCCTGCTGGACAGGCTTTCTACCCTGGTAAATATCAGGGTTCAGGCAGATCTGGCCCGTCTCGACAGGTACCAGGGCGACCTGGTTCATTTAAGCAAAAGCCTGGTTCAGAAACATTCCGAAAATCTCCACCGTACAGAACAAGGCCTGCGCAGAGAGCTCACCAATCTAATGCACAGGAACAAGGATTATCTCTCCCTGTTGAAAAAACGCACCGAACTGGTGGATCCTGAGAATATCCTCCGAAGGGGCTACTCCATTACCCTGCTGAAGGGCAAAGCTCTTCGGTCGGTGAAAGATCTAAAACCGGGCGACATTCTGGAAACCAGGCTCCAAGAGGGGAAAATTTTAAGTAAAGTTGAAAACACCTCCAAACACCATGACAAAAGCGAAGATTAGTTACCGGGATGCAATCGCTGAGATTGAATCGATCCTTCAAAAAATCGAAGACGGCAATCTCCATGTGGATGAGCTCGCCGAAAAGGTGAGCCGCGTCACCGATCTGCTAAAGATCTGCCGGGACAGGCTCTATCAGACCGAAAAACAGATTCATAAAATTCTGGAAGAAGAATAGTGCATCCGGGATCGCCCCCGCAGGAATGCATTAAATATGACGCGCCATGGTATCAAGCAGTTCACTCACCTTTATGGGTTTGACCAGGTAATCATCACAGCTCGCTTCCCGGCTGATCTCCCGCTCACCTGACATGGCATAGGCAGTCTGGGCAATCACCGGCAGACCGGGCCGCTCTTTCTTGATCATCCTGGTACAATCATAGCCATTTACATGCGGCATATTGATATCCATCAGGACCAGGTCCAGGTCCTGATGTTTCCGGAACAGCTCCATGGTCTCCTCCCCATCCTTCGACCAGACCACCTGGATCCCGGTCTCTTTCAGGGCCTCGAAAAGGAAGTAGTAATTGGAGTGGTCGTCCTCGGCTATCAGAACCTTCTTGTCCTCCCATAACCTCAGATTGTTGGAGGGGGTTCTCAGGGCTGCCTCGTACTTCAGGGGAACCTCATTCCTTGGAAGAGTAAACCAGAAAGTGGAGCCCTCTCCCGGCCTGGAATGAACCCCGATCTCCCCACCCAGGATCTCGGTCAGGTTTTTAGAAATGGCCAGGCCCAGTCCCGTTCCGCCATAGAGTTTGGTCTTGGTCTCATGACCCTGCATAAAACGGTGAAAGATCACCTTTTGTTTCTCCTCCCGGATCCCTATACCCGAGTCTTTTACATAAAAGTATACCCCCTCGGGATCTTCCCTCATACCCAGGACAATCTCTCCATCTTCGGTAAATTTGACTGCATTGCTCAAGAGGTTCACCAGGATCTGTTTCAGGCGGAAAGGATCGGTGTAGATGGCCAGTTCATTCAGGGGCCAGTCCCACTGTATTCTGATAGACACATTTTCTTTTCCGGACCGTTTCACATTCTGGAGGAACATCAGGTGCAACTCTTTAAATAACTCCCTGACAAAGCATTCCGCAATATGAACATTAACCTGTCCGGCCTCGATCTTGGCAATATCGATGATATCATCGATCAGGCGCATCAGATCATCCGCCCCCTGGTTGATCTGAGCAATAAAGTCCCTTCGCTCCTCCGGGCTTAATTGTTCGTCGGTCAGAAGATCCGAAAATCCCACGATGGCATTCATCGGGGTTCGAATCTCATGCGACATGTTGGAAAGAAATGCGGTTTTGAGCTTATCCGATTCTTCTGCTTTATACTTGGCCTCCAGGATACTGCGCTCCGCCTCCTTCCGTTTGGAAATATCCTTGAGGATCAACACCATGGATTCGGGTTTCCCGTCACTGCTGTAGATGGCCCCGGTGGAAACTTCGGCATCGAATCTGAGGCCGTCGGGACGAACCACCTGGTACTCCAGGTTCTTCAGATAACCGGTTTCCCAGGTCTTATAAAAATCCTTGATGGAAGTGCGCCACTGAGACTTATCGATGAACCTGAATATCTTCTGCCCGTAGACCAGTTTAGCTTTTACATTGAAAGCTTCCAGGAAAGCGCTGTTAAAATCCTGGATCAGGGCACCGGGATCAACCACGATCATAGGGTCGGGCGAGGATTCAAAAACACGCCTCTGCCGCTCCTGGTTCAGCCTGATCCGGTCCTGGTGCCTGCGCCTGTCGATGGCCAGGGCGATCTGGTCACTGGCAAACTCCAGAAGTTCAGCATCCGATTGGGTATAAATGATCTGGTCCGTATAGGACTGAACAGCAAATACCCCGATGGTCTTTCCTTCATGTTTCAGTGGAACTCCCAGCCAGCTCACACAGGGAGCCCCAACCGGTTCTATATCTCCCTTTCTGGTCAACTCTTTTTCACGCTCGATATCCACCAGCTGGGCTCCGCCGGTCCGGATCACAAAACTGGTCAGGGTTTTCCTGGCCGGGAATTCGGTAAAGGCATCTTTTTCATCCTCCATAAACGGAAGGGTCAGAGTATCTGATTCCTCGTTGTAAAGCGCCAGAAAACAATTGGTAGTATCCACCACCCGGCCCAGTGACTTCCTGATCAGGCCATACAATTCATCCAGGCTATGGGTGTTGTTCACAGCATTGGAGATATCGAACAGCACCTGCCTGACCAGATCGCCCCGTTTGCGCTCATTGATGTCCTCATGGGTCCCAGTAAGCCGCACGGTATTGCAGTCGGCATCGAAACTAACCGCTTTCCCCTGGCTCCTTATCCATACCCAGGAATCATTTTTGTGCCTGAGCCTGAATTCTATATCGAAAGAATCCTCCCGGTTCTTTATCACTTCCCGGACCGTGTTGTTGGATTTATCTTTATCCTCCGGATGAAGCAGGGAAATCAAGGTTTCCAGTTCCTGGGTCAATTCGTCAGGTTCGTAACCCAGCATTCTGCACCATATGGGGGAATAGTAGACCTCGCCGGTGGCCAGGTTCCAGTCCCACAATCCCAGATCCGTGGCCGAAAGAGCCAGGTTCAGCCGCTCCTCACTTTTGCGGAGGGCATCCTCCGAATTCCTGGATTCGGTAATATCCCTGGCGACCCCGATGACAGAACCGATGGCTTCAGAAGTACCAAGCTCGGGATAGAGCCGCCATTCATAGGTGGTTATCCTGTCTGCCAGCTCCATATCAAAAACAAGGGTCCGGGGTTTTCCGGTCCTGAACACCTCCTCCAGCGCCTGCTCCCAGAGTTCCAGCTGGTCCTTGGGAAAAATTCCAATTTCACGATGACTCTTATTTATAAACCGGTCTGCGGATAAACCGGTCTGGGCCACCACGGTACTGTTCACATAGAGGTGCCGGTGCTGCCGGTCGAAATGCATGATCACATCGGGCGAGTTTTCGGCCAGTGCCCTGAAATGCTCCTGCGATTCGATCAGTGATCTTTCCAGTTTTTTCTGCTCGTCAATGGTCCTGGTTACCAGCAGGATGTAAGGGCTATTGTTAATCTTAACCACTGAGATTGAATTCAGGGTCCATATCCGCTCCCCCGATTTCTTAATGTTTCTCCATTCGAAGGATACGGGATCACCATCCATCGCCTGTTGGATATACTCCCTGGCACGATCCATGGTATATCCCTCATCTAAGGCAGAGTGAAGATTCAGGTCCAGGTTCTCCATATCCTTGTCCGATAAACCGAAAATCTCCAGGACTCTGGGGTTATAATCCGTAATCTGTCTGGAATTGAAATCAAAAAGCAGGATGCCGTCACTAACCGAATTAAAGATGGACATGTACCGGTCGCGCGACTCTGTCAGAGCCTGTTCGGCTTCCTTTCGCTTTTTGAACAGTCGTGTATATTTCTGTGAAGAGTAGACCGAGGGAACCAGTTTATAGAGCTGTTCCTTCTGCACAAAGTCCCAGATCCCTGATTTCAGCGTATGGGCTGCCCTCCTGGCATTCCTCTCCCCGACCAGATAGATGAGCGGTATTTCCGAGAGGAAAGGCTCCATGATCTCTTCGATGGCTTTACGCAAAGAATCCGGCAGATCAAAATCCGAGATCACCACATCGGGTGGATTCTCGCTCAATCTCTCTTTTACCTTTTCACGCTCTTTACAGTCAAAGTGATGCACATCAAATTTCCCCTCTTTCAGGGTTGCCAGCACATCATCCGACACTTGAGGGTCCAGGTACCAAAAACAGGCACTAAGTTTCAGACCGGCCATCGGGTAAGGTTCATTCCATGGTTATCCTTCGAAAAATAGCTAAAAAATATGGAAACTCCATGGTTTATAATGCACTGTTATTACGTATTTGATTGTATTTTTGTTGCAGTTTAAACGGCATGAACCTTTCGGACCAACTTCACCATAAAGTCTTTCAGATCATTGCATCACTATCTGCAGTTGACAGGACCCCGTCCTATGTGATAGGTGGTTTTGTACGAGACCTGCTGCTCCGGGGTCCCGGAAATACTCCCAAAGATATTGATATCCTCGTCATTGGAAGCGGAATTGCACTGGCCCGGAAAGTTCAGCTCACCATAGGTACAGAGGTAAAGCTCACCGTATTCAGGAATTTCGGAACCGCCATGTTGAAATGGGAGGATACGGAGATTGAATTTGTGGGCGCCCGGAAAGAATCTTACAGGCGAAACTCCCGTAAACCCCTGGTGGAGAACGGCACCCTGGAGGATGATCAGAACCGGAGAGACTTCACGATCAACGCCCTGGCCATTTCCCTGAACCGGGAGAATTATGGAGAGCTTCTGGATCCCTTTGGCGGGATCAGGCACCTGGAGGAGAAACTGATTAAAACACCCCTGGAACCGGGCCGGACTTTTTCGGATGATCCGCTGAGGATGCTGCGGGGAATCCGTTTTGCCACCAGGCTCGGTTTCGATATCGAAGCGGAAACGCTGAAGGCCATGTCCCTGAACCGTGAAAGGATCACCATTGTTTCCCAGGAACGGATCAGCGATGAACTCAACAAGATCCTTGAATCAAAGCAACCGGGAAGAGGCTTCCTGCTGCTGGATCAAACCGGACTTCTCGAACTTGTTTTTCCAGAACTACACCAGATGAAGGGAGTGGAAGAAGTGAATGAACAGCGTCATAAGGATAACTTCCTGCATACCCTTCAGGTACTGGATAACATCTCTCTGAAGACAGACAAGCTCTGGCTCCGGTGGGCCGCCCTGCTCCACGATATCGCCAAACCCCGCACCAGGAAATACGAGCCGGGCACCGGGTGGACTTTTCACGCTCATGAGTTTATCGGGGCCAGAATGGTCCCGGGCATCTTCAGAAGGATGAAACTGCCGCTCAATGAGAAGATGAAATATGTGCAGAAACTGGTTCAGCTCCATCTTCGCCCCATAGTGCTCTCCATGGATATCGTCACCGATGCGGCCGTCAGACGATTGATCTTCGATGCCGGAGAGGACCTGGAGGACCTGATGATGCTTTGTGAAGCGGATATTACTTCCAAAAACGAAAGGACTGTCAAACGGCATCTGAAAAATTTTCAGATTGTCAGGGAGAAGATCCAGGAGCTGGAGGAGAAGGATTCCATACGCAACTTCCAGCCTCCGATTTCAGGCGATGATATTCAGCAGGCATTCGGCATCCCGCCTTCCCGTCCGGTGGGGGTAATTAAGAACGCCATCAAAGAGGCCATTCTGGATGGTGAGATCCCCAATAGTTATGAAGCTGCGCGCAGGAAGATGCTTGAAGTGGGAAAAGAGCTGGGACTCACCGTCCGCCGGGACCTGAAGAACTAGGGAGAAAGAAATGCAGCACCAGCGGCAGGTGATCGCTGATCCCTCCCTGGTATCTGTAGCCCTCGTAGCATCTTCCGGGTTTTAGCCCCCCGTATTGCCGGTCCTCCGTCAGGAGCGGATGGAGCGTCAGGGTGTTCAGTCCTGGTGTGCCAGGCCTGAAGGCGGAGCTTACCAGGACCTGGTCGATGAAAGTCCATCTCCCCCTGTATTTATAACTGGCTTGCCTGTTCACTGCTTTCAAAGATATAAGGGAATCGCCGCCGGAGAGCAGCGATGCCAGCGGCTCCAGCGAGTAGGCCCCGGGTTCATCGTTAAAATCGCCTGCAGCCATGATCAGGCCCCGGTTCCGGATCCGGTACACCGAATCCATACAGCTCATCAGTTGTGCGGCCTGTTCTCTCCTTAAAAGGGCAGTAGCACCGGCTCCGCTGTACCTGGATAGCAGGTGCACCAGAAACAGATCCAGGGTATCATTCCCCCGGCTCAGAGCAAGATGCAGGATATCCCTGGTCGCAGAAACAGGGGACTTGAACGGAATATACTCCCATAGAACAGATTCCAGGCTCCCTGACCGGCAAAGGCAGGCCACCTCCATGCCACGGTGGTCGGTCCCCTCCCTGTGAAAATAGCTGTATCGATAGGGAGCCAGAATGGGATGAGCAAGCAGGTCATCCAGCACCCGGGCATTTTCCACTTCGCAGAGGCCCACCAGATCAGGGACTTCTTCTCCACCTGCCGCAACAATCACCTTGGCCAGCGCTGTGATCTTCTTCCGGTATCTGGACCAGGTCCAGTAGCGAAGTCCGCCCGGAGTAAACTCATCATCTCCCGGGAGGGTATCGTCCTCCGGATAAAACAGATTCTCTACGTTATACCATACAAAACACAGATCGCCCCGGTTCGTACTTTGGGCAGAAGGGCCTCTAAGCAGGCCCTGCCAGAGAAACAGCAGCGGCCACCATGCCATAAGCTTCATATGGACTTGATGTGCCAAGCAGCATCAGGATCAGCCTAAAGCCCGGTCCTTTCCAGGGCCCCCAGGTCGGGGGCCTCATCATCCAGCCTGCTGCTCCCTTTCAGATCCAGCGGAAACCCGGAGGCATGTGCAGGAAGTCCGGCATCGATGGCCGGAGACAGACTGTCCAGTTCATAAACCACCGGAATGGAATCGAACAGGGGATTTTCATTGAAGATGAGATTGGTGATCAGGGGATCCTCCAGGTAACGAAGACTGTCCTCATGAATACTGGTCAGACAATAGTCCATCAGGTAATTAAGCTGCAGGCCGTCATAACTCTCGATAAGCAGCTCCGTGGCGTGCGACCCGTAAATAATGGAATTCAGAAAGATGGCATTTTCAAATTCCCCGCCCGTATAGAGCAACAGCTCTCCCTCTTCATTGTAAGTGCCAAAGTAATCGGAGAGAAAAAGAGCCGGCATGGAACGGCGGGAAAATCCGGAGGGCCAGAAATTGGCCAGCGTACAGTGGGTAAAGTGGTAATCTCCCCCGTAATTCAGGGCCACACAGCTTCCCCCGCAATCGCCCACCACCAGGTTGCTTCCCCTGACCACAGCATTCAGTGCATAAAGCCCGCTGGAACTCATCCGGTTAATGACGCTGCCGGAGATCTCCAGATCGGGCAATAATCCCGATTCGGGAGTGGCACTGATCAGTACCCCGATGGTTCCGTTATGTATCTCTGTATGAATGATCCGGTTGTTGTGACTGCTTCCCGATAAGTAGATCAGGCCCCATTGTCCGGGAATGTGCTTATAAAACTCCTCCAGCCGGTCCCCGCCAAACCAGACCGGTTCCTCCAGGCTTCCGTTTACCTGCAGAGAACCATCTACAAATATGGAAGCATCCTTATGCAAATAAACCCTTACCCCCGGATCAATGGTCAGGGAGGCCAGTGAATCCACATAGAGATAATCAATAATCAGGTAAGGTTTACCGGCCGGCCAGGTAGTGGACTGAGCGATAGTCTCTCCTGCAATCATATGCACATCCTGCCCCCAGGCCACCAGGTCAATATCCTGGACCTTCCCGTTGGTCTCGAATACAATGGAGTCCTGGATCCTGAGAATATCATCAGAACCATTGGGATCCAGGGTGGCCTCCACAAAAACATACATGCTGTCGCGGGGAGCAATCTCCAGATCGGTGAAGCGGAGGCCCGGGGCTCCATCCACGTTGATCCTGAACACCGAGAAGGCTCCACCGGCCAGTCTGATCTCATCGATCCGGATAAACTGCCTGTTCGGATTCTTCACCCTGAATGCCCTGGTCACTGTCCCGACGGTGGTAAATACCGTATCAAAAAAGAGCGTGTCCAGGGTAAATTCAAGCCGGGCCACAGGATCTTCCGTATAGCTCCGTTCCGGCTGACATGAAAAGAAGAGTGCTGCCGGAATAATGACAAAAAAAAGAAAGCTGCGTATACCCATCATCCTGGTGTTCTTAACGCAAAAATGGGGAAAATAATATGAGAATGCTATTTTTGTTGCAAACCTACGGCTATGTATAAACACACGATTCTTTCAGTAGCAGTATTATTGATCCTGATAAGTTGCAACTCCCAGAAGAACCAGGCAGATCTGATTCTCACTAATGGACTGATCTATACGGTGGATGAGGACTTTAGCACGGCCGATGCGCTGGCCATAAAGAACCACCGGATCCTTGCTGTGGGGAGCAGGGAGGAGATTTTAAAGAGCTTCAGCTCCGATGAAATTCGCGACCTGGAAGGAAAGTATGTTTACCCCGGCTGGATTGATGCCCACTGTCACTTTTTTGGTTACGGGATGAACCTGAATGCAGTGGATGTGGCGGGAACGGCCTCCGTGGAGGAGATCATTGAGGTTCTGAAAGCCTTCCGGGAACAAAATCAGGGAGCCTGGATTACAGGAAGGGGCTGGGACCAGAACGATTGGGAGGTGAAGGAGTTTCCCGACAGATTTATGCTGGACAGGCACTTCCCGGATACTCCCGTCCTTCTGAGACGTATCGACGGCCATGCAGCCTGGGCCAACTCCCTGGCCCTGGAGCTGGCCGGTGTAAATGCCCAATCCAGGGTGGATGGAGGCAGTGTGATACTGAGCCAGGGGGAGCCAAGCGGGATCCTCCTCGACAACGCCATTGAACTGGTGGCTTCCAAAATCCCTCCCCCCACAAAAAAAGAAATGATGCAGGCGCTTCAGGAGGCCGAAAAGAACTGTTTTAGTGTGGGATTAACCTCTGTGCATGATGCCGGTCTGTCAAAAACGGTGGTGCAGCTGATCGATTCGCTGCATCAGGCAGGAGCTCTGAAGATCCGGATGAATACCTGGCTCTCCCCTTCCGGGGAGAACTTCAACTACTACGTGGAAAAAGGCCCCTGGCGCAGCGATTATCTTTCGGTAAATACCATTAAGCTGTTTGCTGACGGAGCCCTGGGATCGAGAGGGGCCCGGTTGATAGAACCCTACTCGGATGATCCCGGGAATCATGGCCTCTTTGTGACCCCCCCTGAAGTACTGGAACAGTACTGTGAACAGGCCTATAAGCACGGTTTTGCTGTGGCCACGCACTGCATTGGTGACGGAGCCAACCGGGAAACCCTGAAGATATATGCCAGGATCCTGGGGGGAGAAAACGACCGGCGCTGGCGAATCGAGCACGCTCAGATCATACATCCCGAAGATTTTCACTATTTCGGGGATTACAGTATTATCCCCTCCGTACAGACCACCCATGCCACTTCCGATATGTACTGGGCCAGCGACCGGGTGGGCAGTGAACGAATCAAAGGGGCCTATGCCTACAAACAGTTGCTCGAAGAGAACGGGTGGCTGCCCAATGGAAGTGATTTTCCGGTGGAGCAGATCAATCCCCTCTTCGGCTTTTACGCCGGAGTAGTCCGGAAGGACCAGACCTTTTACCCGGAAGCAGGATTCCAGACGGAGAATGCTATCAACAGAGAGGAAGCGCTGCGTGCCATGACCATCTGGGCAGCCCGTTCGGGCTTCGAGGAAGATCTCAAAGGGAGTATTGAGCCAGGCAAACTGGCCGATCTGGTCATCACCGGCACCGACCTGATGAGTGCTCCGGAAAATGAGCTCTTTGGCATCCGGGTACTGGAGACCTATTCCGGAGGAGAACTGGTTTACAAAGCCGGAAAAGAGTAAGGACGGAGTGTCTCAGCGCAGTACCAGGTTGACACCTACGGCCACAATATCCCAGGCACGTTCGCTCACCGGCAGGTTATATTCGGCGAAAAGGAAAACCATCTCATTGATATTGAAACCCACATTCAGGGGCACCCACATCCGGGGATTCATCTCAGAGGCAAAACTCAGATCCAGGTCGAGCCCCAGGGACAGGTTGATCTCGTAACGGGGCATATAGGTGAAAAGTCCCGTCAGATCCATACCAAACTCATCCCACTTATGCAATCCGCCGATGACCGAAAAATAACTCCGCCGGGCTTCATGGATCAGGTACTGCAAATCGATGCCCATATAGTCACTGCCGTTCATGAAATAAACATAGCGGGCATTCAGATCCAGTGAGTACAGAAGACCGTAGCCTCCATTGAGAGCAAAGGAGGCACCACCGGCATCAAAGAGAATGACGTTCCTGTCCGCATGCCAGGCAGGGGTGAAACCTATGCTCCAGGCGCGTTCAGGAAGTGTTTTGGCAAAATTGACCACCTGTCCGGAACCAGACACAGACAGAAAAAACAGCAGCAGGAAAAGTAATCTCTTCATAATGACAGCATTGGATGACTGTTACAAAAATAAAACTTCCTGGATAAACTCCTAAAACAGAATGTCCCGTCCCATATAAAAGTCGAGGATCCTGGTGTAAAAAATCAACACATACTTAGAGGTGATCATATCGGAGGTAGATTCAAAAAGCTGATTACGGGCCTCCTGAAGTTCCAGCGCTGTACCTGTGCCCACTTTAAAGCGCTCCTCGGCAAAGCGGAAAGCCTCATCACTGTTGGCCACCGCTTCCAGGGCCGATTTGTAATTATCAGCAGCTGCCACCGCTTCGGTATGATATTGCTGCAGAGTTTGCTCCAGAAGGAGTACCGCATTGTCGTATTGGTACTCTGCATCCTGAAGGTCAATCCTGGCCTTGTTGATGCTGGTCTGAACCTGCCAGCGGTTGAAGATAGGGATGGACAGGCTCATGGAGACCTGCTTGTAATGGTTGTTCCTGATCTGCTCATCCAGCGGGTAATCCAGGCTAGGGTTGAATGGATCCGGATCCAGGGGATTGACCAGCCCGTCACTGTAATTCGAGTACAGCAGTCCCCGGGCATAAAGCCTGGGAGAGCGCTGGCCCCTCTGGACGGCCAGATAACGTTCCATGGCCTCCACTCCGTACTCCTTGCTTTTGATTTGTGGCAAATTGACCAGGGCATACCGGAACACCGAATCCAGTTCAGGGATATCGACCGTAGATGGTTCAGGCAGCAGAGGGGTCTTTATATCAAATGCTTTCTCCTCCGTCAGATTCATCACATGCATCAGCTTCAGCTTGGAAATGTCCCTGGCATTCACCGCCTGGGTATAGGCTAGTTTTACAGCGGAGAGCTGGGCATTTACCTCCAGCAATTTTCCCCGGGGCTCGTTCCCAACCTCCACCAGCCGTTCCATCCGCTCCACCTGGTTCCGGGTCACCTCCACCTTCATCTCTGCCACATCCACCAGCTCCCGGTTCCTGAGCAGATCCAGGTAGCCGGTCATCACCTGAATGGTAATGTTGTCCACCATGGCCTCCATATCCTCCAGGCTCATCTGGTAACTGGCCTTATACATCTTCATGCTGTTAAGCCCCTGAAGTCCGTTAAACAGGGTCAGATCACTCTGCATACCCAGGTCACCCTGGCTCACATTGGTATTTTTCCACTCATAGGTACCCCGGTCCAGTACACGCCCCGATCCCAGCTGGTGTTCTATCATACCGTTCAGGTTGGGCAGCAGGTCGAGCTTGCTCTGACGATGGTCCTGTCCGGTCGATTTCATCAGCAGTTCCTGCCTTTTCACCTGGAGGTTGTACTCAATTGCCTGATCAATACACTGCTCGAGGCTCCAGAGAGATTCTGACTGGCCCCGGGCCATGGACGAAACGACCAGAAGGGCGCATGCTATTTGGAATATTTTCTTCATCTCTTCTGGATTAACGGTTGTGTTTCAAAATCAGTTTATCATGATCAGCATAGTTCTGGTAGGAGGAGACAATCACCTTCTCGCCCGGCTCCAGGCCATCCAGCACCTCATAATACCTGGGATTCTGACGTCCGATACTGATATCACGTTTCACGGCAAACTCCTCAGATTCATCCAGTACAAAAACCCACTGTCCGCCAGTGGTCTGGTAGAATCCGCCCTTGGTCAGCAACACTCCCTCTTTGGATTCACCCAGTTGCAGCCTGATCCTGGAAGTCTGCCCGATGCGGATCTGGGCAGGGATCTCTTCCGTAAAAACCATATCCACCGAAAAACGGCCATTCTGTACTTCGGGATATATCTTGGTTATCACCCCGGAATAAGAGGTACTGGCAAAGTCGCACTCCCCGGTGAGTCCACGCTGGATACGGGCAATATAATGTTCGTCAATATCGACCCTTAACTTATAAGAATCCAGGATATTGATGGTCCCTACCCGGGTACCGTAGATGATCACCTCGCCGATCTCCGGATTCAGGGTGGCCAGTTCTCCGTCCACCGAGGCCTTGATGTTCAGATTGTCCAGCCTGCGGCGTATGATCCGCATGCTCTCTTCCATGCTTTGCACCGAGGATTCCATGGAACTGAGCTGAATGGACTGGGTGATGGAGTCGTTGCGAAAGTTCTCCTTCACCAGAGCGAGCAACTGTTGATTGGCGCTGTAGTTCTCGCGTGACTGATCGAACTCCTCCCTGGAGACATGTTTCTGATCATACAGGATCTTGTTGTTCTCATATAGCCTTTTACTCTGTGCCACCTGGGTTTCCAGCTCGATGATCTGCTGCTTGTACCTGACCCTGGTCTGATCCATTGTCAGCTGGACAGTCCTCAGCTCGTTGATGGCCCTCACCACCCCTGCCTCGCCATTGGTGATCTCGAGCAGCAGGTTGTTGTTACTGAGGCGGAGTATCACATCCCCCTTCTTCACCATGTTTCCTTCATCGATCAGAATCTCTTCCACCCTGCCCCCTTCAACGGCATCCAGGTAGACGGTGGTAATCGGTTCCACGGTTCCCTGCAAGGTGATATAGTCCTGGAAAACATCCTGCTTCACCTCCTCGATGGTGATGCGCGAAACATCTACATTATACTTGGAACTCTTGTCTCCAAAAATTATTATCCCCAGTACAGCAAGCATCACTGCTCCAAATACAAGGTACCAGATCATTTTACGGGAGAGTCCCTTTTTTTCAATTCTACGGTCCATGCCGTCCATTTCAGTCATAACAGAAGATTTTTATACGCCACAAATAATGCACTTTTTGTGCCAAAAAATATAATAAACTGTTTTTCTGCAACTTAGCTTTTCTTTCTTTTCCGGGAGCAAAAAAAAAGTGTCCGATTTTGGGATTCCTATGTACGATTTCGTACATTTCATCCTGGTTTCTCCGGGAAGTTTTTTATCTATTTCTCTGGCTTTGAATTAATTAACAATTAAGGCACTTTTTTTGAAATATTGCAAGCTCAAATAGTTATTACATTTTTAAAATGGAACAGAAAATAGGCAGAATCCTGGCAGTGGATGATAACGAAGACATCCTTTTTGCCCTGAAATTGTTATTGCGCCCCCATGTGGAAATTATTGAAACCCTGTCGGGACCGGAACGGCTTCCTGAGATGATGAAGAAACAGGATTGGGATGTGATCCTGCTGGATATGAACTTCACCAAGGATGCCATAAGCGGTCAGGAGGGATATGATGCTCTTTCGCAGATCCTGGAAATTGACAATCAGGCTGTGGTGGTTTTTATCACCGCATACGGGGATGCTGAAAAAGCTGTGAAAGCCATTAAGATGGGGGCCACCGACTTTATTCTGAAGCCCTGGCAGAATGAAAAGATCCTGGCCACCATCAACTCCGCAATCAGCCTCCGGCGCACGCGTATCCAGGCACAGAACCTGAAACTCAAGCAGCAGGAGATCAGCGCCGTACTGGACCAGCCCTACACCGACTTTGTGGGCCAGTCGCCCGAGATGTACGAAGTATTCAACACCATTAAAAAAGTGGCGGCAACGGATGCCAATGTGCTGATCCTTGGGGAGAACGGGACAGGGAAGGAACTGGTAGCCAGGGCGCTCTACCGGAACTCTCTTCGAAAGGATGAGGTGTTCATCAGCGTGGACCTGGGCTCCATTCCGGAGACCCTTTTTGAAAGTGAATTGTTCGGTCATGAAAAAGGAGCCTTTACCGATGCTCATAAGATGAAACAGGGGCGTTTCGAAATTGCTTCCTCGGGAACCCTGTTTCTGGATGAAATTGGCAACCTCACCTACACTCTGCAATCAAAACTGCTAACGGTACTCGAGCGCCGCGAAATCATGCGGGTGGGCTCCACCAAGTCCATTCCGATCGACGTGAGAATGATCTGTGCCACCAACAACAACATACACCAGGATGTGGCCGACGGCGTTTTCCGTCAGGACCTTCTCTACCGCATCAATACGGTGGAGGTTCATCTGCCGGCACTCAGGGACCGCACAGGCGACGTGCCCCTGCTGGCCGATCATTTCCTGAAAATCTACAGCCGGAAATACAGAAAACCGATCCGGAACATCCAGTCTTCAGCCATTAAAAGGCTGAACCAGTACAACTGGCCCGGTAACGTCAGAGAACTCCAGCATGCCATTGAACGGGCCGTAATTATGTGCGACGGAAGCAGTCTGGGTCCGGAAGATTTCATCCTTTCCTCAGGCGTAAAAAGCAGGGGAGGACTGGAGCTGGAGTCCTATAACCTCGAGGATATTGAAAAAACAATTATTGAGAAAGTTCTGAAAACAAACCAGGGCAATGTGACCCAGGCGGCTACACAACTTGGTCTGACACGAACCTCCCTCTACAGAAGAATGGAAAAGCATGGCCTTTAAACAGTTCCGCTTTAATATCGTCCTGAGGGTACTTTTGCTTACCGTTACCTGCCTTGCCCTGTTTATCACGCTGAACAGCACCTTTACCTTTACGCCCATACTGGTGGCCGGACTGATTATCTACCAGGTGTGGTCGCTGATAAAATATGTGGACCGAACCAACAGGGAGCTGGCAAGTTTTCTCGAATCGATCCGTTATTCCGAATTCACCCGTACTTTTCAGATCAGCGACGGAGGCAGCTCCTTCGATGAACTTAATGCTGCCTTTAACGATGTGATGAAAGACTTTCAGCAGGTACGTTCGGAACGGGAAGAGCATTTCCATTACCTGCAAAGCATCGTGCAGAACATTGATGTGAGTATTCTGGCCTATCAGCGTGACGGAACCGTGGAGATGATCAATCCCGCGGCCAAAAAACTGTTCCAGATCAACAGCCTGAGAAATATTCATTCGCTCAGCTCGCTCAGCAAGAAACTGACCAATACCCTGCTCACCATTAATCCGGGCGAAAATAAGCTGGTGAAGGTCCAGGATGAAGAAGATATTCTTCAACTGGCCATCTTTGCCACGGAATTCAAAGTGAAAGATAAGGTCATTCTTCTGAGTACCATCAAGAATATACAGAATGTGCTGGAAGAGCAGGAGACCGCGGCCTGGCAGAAGCTGATCCGGGTACTTACCCATGAGATCATGAATTCCATTGCCCCCATTTCTTCCCTTTCCTCCACGGTGGAAAATATGGTCAAGCCCTATACTTCGGGCGAAAAAGAGATGCAGGAGGTCGACAGGGAGACCATTTTTGAGATCCAGGGGGCTCTGCAGACCATTAATAAACGAAGCACCGGGCTGATGAATTTCGTGGAAACTTATCGCAGTCTGACAAAAATACCGGAACCCAACTTTTCCGTGGTAAAAATGAGCGAGCTGATTGGCCATGTGCATACCCTGATGAAGAAAGATGTGGAGCGGAAAAATATCAGGATTCACAGCTATGTGGAACCGGATACCATTGAATTACAGATTGATGAACAGATGATTGAACAGGTCCTGATCAACCTGATCAAGAATTCCGTTCAGGCCCTGAAAGGGCGGCTGGGTGCGGAGATACAAATCAGGGGCTTCTATAACAAAAGGGGCCGGCCCACCATCCAGGTCATTGATAATGGACAGGGAATCCTGGATGAGGTGATCGACAAAATCTTTATCCCTTTTTTTACCACCAAGCAGAGCGGTTCAGGGATCGGCTTAAGCCTCTCCAAACAGATTATGCGACTGCACGGAGGTACCATTACAGCCCAGTCGAAGCCCAATGAAGAGACCATCTTCAATATGACCTTCTGAGAGATTTTCCATATCTTGAATCCCGGTAAACAATGATACCCGGACTGTTTCGTTTTACAAAGAAACAAGATACCCTTAGAATGAAGATCCAAAAAATACTTCTTCTGCTAAGCTTAATCAGCTTGCAAAGCATCCAGGCGGGTGCTCAGCTCAGAACCTGGCTAAGCCTTGAATCAGGCCCACAGTGGAGCCTGACCAAAGTGAGCGATCCGGGGGGCTATTTCCAGGGGGCCAATGTACAGAGCTATATGGCCGGCGTCACGATCGGACAGGAGATTCTTCCCAATCTCTCCCTGTTTACCGGGATCCTCTATGTACCCGGGACCGATGGCATCAATATGAGCGACGACCGCCCCCACCTGTCCAGCTGGCCGGCCTACACCTCCGTATTAATTCCACTGAGGGCTGAATACATCGTTCAGCCCACCGAATACCCCGTAACTTTTACCCCCAGGATCGGATATGTGTACCACCTGGATCTGCAAGCGGACGAACTCTATTCGGCCGGCAGCCTTCTTTCTGCTCCCGACGGGACGGCACTGTCCTACGAAATTCAACAGCTTGGCGAACAGCCTGTGTCGCATCTGCTGGAAATTGGAATAGGCATGAATCTGCGTTTCCCCAACGCCTGGCAGGCCTCTCTGAACCTCTCCTATATGACCGGTCTGACGGGTTCACCCTCCTCCCGGTACTCCCTCGACTATACAAGGGGTGACGGAAGTACTTCCTCAACAAGCTACACCTCAAAGGGAAACTCCCTGCTAAGCTCCCTGGCACTGAACATACCCTTAAGCAATATCTGGCAAAACAAGGATTACCGGGTACGGTCGCGGATCGAAAACTCCATCTACGACGGAAAGGCTGTAAGCCGGAGAGGAGAGCTGTACCTGGGGGCTGAACTGGGTTCTCTGTGGCGAAGTTTCAGCACTACGAATCCGGCGATTGGAGCCAGACCGATGGAGGAGCGTGGGATCTTCCGCTACGCCAATCTGCATACCGGTTTATATGCCGGCTACATGCTCAGCGATGAACTGGGGATCGATATCGGGGCCTACTACCAGCGATCCAGTACCTTTTATGCGCTTTTGTACAACCACGATGTGGATCTTGTGAGCAGAATGCCGGCCCCGCTCTACCTGGAGATCCCTCTGCGCTTCAGATATTTTTACAATGTTTATAAGGAAAAAGTTCATCTGGTTTTTTATGCCGGAGGATCCCTGCTGGCCACCTTCTCCGAAGGAGTATACAGCCAGGGATCGGCGCCCTTCACTTACACCCCTGCGGGGAGCACGGCACCGGTCACTGCGACCAGCACTTACGAAGCATCTGCCCTGCACCAGGTCGCTCCCGTTCTGCGTGCCGGAACAGGGGTGGAATACAGACTTTCCATGGAATTCCCGCTGATCGCAACGATCTATCTGAACTATATGCAGGGTTACCGGGATATGGCACAGATCGGGGTCACGAATACCCTGACTGAAACCCCTCCCCGGTCCACCATCACCTACCGGGGAAGTGGATGGAGTGTGGACCTGGGGGTAAAAATCCCCTTCCGCTTTGGAAAAACCAAATGCGGACAACTGCCCGAAAGAGAAACAAAATGAAAAATAAAACAACTTTCATAGCCTTCCTGTTTTTCCTGTGGGTCTTCACAGGCACAGTTCCGGTCGGGGCACAGGAAGAAATCTTCCAGGTGGTGGATCAAACAGTTTTACCGGCCGGGCTGAACAACCGGCATAACGATTCCTGCCTGATAGAATTCCATGAGCAGTGGACCATTGATGCCAGGCGCTTATCCATCTCCAAGCAGGTAGAGAAATACAGGGTCTCCTGTGCCGGGGAAAACGAAGATTTGCCGCCGCTTCAAGAAGCCCTCAGACTCAGAGATATCAGCTATGAATTTTCATTTCCGGATCCCCATCAGACAGATTCGCACAGGCTCCAGGCAGCTATCATTGCCCTGATAGATGTCCGCTATCCGGTGAATAAGATCTATAACATGCCGGCACAATTGCTTTCCGTCCTTTTCCACGAAGAGTGGGTCCTGGAACCCGCCGGGGGGGAGCTCCGGAAAAAAGTGACCGGGATAACCCCGCTAATCTGGCAGCAGAGACGGACCGAAGAGGGAGAGCCGGTAAATGACGGCGACACAGGTTTGCCTGTCTATTTTAAATTGAAATTAGAAAAGATAAACCTTAGCCATCCTTAAGCAGCACCCTGCATTTAGCGGGTTTTTCTATCTTTGGGCAAATCCGCAAATCAATGACCAGGGAGGAGCTTTTACAGATCTATAAAGAAAGAATCCGGCTTTATCAGGAAGCCATCCACCGTCAGACCAGGCGGATCAGTCTTTTATCCCTGGCCAGGCTCGCCGTCCTGGTGGCCCTGGTCTGGTTCCTGGTAGCGGGCATCAGGGACCAACAGCTCCTCTTCTACCTCCTCTCCCTGGGGATGCTCTTTTTCTTCCTCAGCCTGGTCAGTTTGTTTAACAGGCACCAGGGCAAACGCGAGTTGCTAAGGCAGCTGCTGGTGCTGAATGAGAAGGAGCTGGCCTGCCTGAACCACGATTTCCACCACCTGCCCGATGGATCGGAATACGCCGACACCCTGCATCCCTGGTCTCATGACCTGGACCTTTTTGGAAAGGGATCGCTCTACCAGTACCTCAGTCGCACGGCCACCCGGGAGGGAAGCCGGATACTGGCCGGAATGCTCACCACAGAACCCTCCTCGGCCCGGGAGATCCTGGAGCGGCAGAAGATCGTGGAGGATCTGAAGCAGCGTATTGATTTCAGGCAGACCTACACGGCATCGGGGCAGCTGGTGCAGGAGAACGCAGGCGACCTGCCGGATTTATCCCGGTGGCTGAACAGTTCTGCCTACATCAGCAAGCACCGCTGGCTCTTTTTTGTGGCCCTGGGAGTATCGCTGCTGTCTGTATCCCTGATCATCTGGGGAATCTTCGACAGCTCCCGTTTCTGGTTCCTGCTCTACCTCGTTCTGCTGAATCTCTTGCTGCTCTCCCCCTTCTTTGCACGTACGCAAAAATACCAGCAGGACATTTCCAGAAAACATGAACTCCTGGAGGGTTATGCCGGACTGCTGAAACAAATGGCCCTTAACTCTTTTAAACATCCTGAACTGCTCAGCAGAAGCCATAAAGCCGGAAAAGGAATGCGGGAAGTGTCCAGGCTTTCCAGGCTGATGCACATCTTTGACCAGCGGCTCAATATGCTGTTGGGATCTGTTCTGAATGGCCTGTTCCTGTTTGATTTTATCATGCTCCACCTGCTGGAGCGATGGAAAAACAAGAACCGGAAGGAGATCCTGGAATGGATCGGGATCACGGGCTGGATGGACGCCATGACCAGCCTGGCCGGGTTTGCCTGGAACCACCCGGCTTATGTCCTCCCTGTGATCGAAGATTCCCTGGAAAACATGAAGTTTCAGGGGCTGGGACATCCGCTGATCGCCGATACCAAAAGAGTAAACAACGATCTGATAATCAGCTCCGAAAAGGTGGTGGTCATTACCGGGGCCAATATGGCAGGCAAATCCACTTTCCTGCGTTCCACCGGGGTTAACATGGTTCTGTGCTATACAGGCTGTCCGGTATGCGCCTCGGAGTTCCGGAGCGGATTTATGGGTCTGCGCTCCAGCATGCGAACAGCCGATTCCCTGAAAGACGAGGAGTCCTATTTCCTGGCAGAGATCCGGAAGCTGCAGGGGATCGTTCAGGAAATGGAGAGCGGCAAGCCCATGCTGATCCTGCTGGACGAGGTGCTGAAAGGCACCAATACCACCGATAAAAAGCTGGGATCGGTCGGATTGATAAAAAAGGCGCTCAAATATCCGGTACGCTGCCTGATTGCCACCCATGACCTGTCCCTGGGGGAACTGGAAAAGATACATGGCGGCGAGGTGGTCAACTACTGTTTTGAAAGCTACATTAAAGAGATGGAGCTCAGCTTTGACTATACCATCCGCAAGGGGATCGCCACCAATATGAATGCCTCTTTCCTGATGAAAAAAATGGGAATTGTGGATTAAGCCGGAGCAATTACAGAACAGACCGATGTCATGACTCAAACGGAAGCCATTTCCCTGACAGAAAGGATCATCACCGGGTTTTCAGACCTGGCCTGGGGAACACCCCTGCTGGTCCTTTTACTGGGAGGGGGACTCTTCTTTTTGCTTTACTCCAGGATGCTTCCCTTCCGGTATTTCCGCCATGCATTTGCCATTCTGCTGGGACGCTACGACGACCCCGATGAACCCGGACAGATCAACCATTACCAGGCCCTCTCCACGGCCCTGGCAGCCACCGTTGGAATGGGGAACATTACCGGGGTGGCCCTGGCCATCACCATGGGGGGGCCCGGAGCCATATTCTGGATGTGGGTCAGTGCCCTGCTGGGAGTAAGCACCAAGTATTTTACCTGTACCCTGGCGATTTTGTTCAGGGGGCGCGACTCCAACGGGGTCCTGCAGGGCGGACCCATGTACGTGATTGTGGAGGGACTGGGACGCCACTGGAGGCCCCTGGCTGTCTTCTTTTCACTCCTGGGAATGATCGGCGTACTGCCCATGTTCCAGGTGAACCAGCTGACCCAGGTAGTCAGGGATGTGGTTTTGATCCCCAATGCGGTGGCAGCGGGATTTACCTCTGATCTGATTTCGGGACTGATCGTGGCACTCCTGGTGGGCGTGGTGATTTTCGGGGGTATCAAACGGATCGGAAAGGTAAGCGGACGGATGGTGCCCCTCATGGTTGCCCTCTATGTGTTGCTGGTTCTCTATATTATCTTCTCCAATCCATCCCGTATTCTTCCCAGCTTTGCCCTGATATTCCGGGATGCCTTTAGTGCCCAGTCGGTACTGGGCGGATCGGTGGGGGCCCTGGTGATCACGGGGGTGAGACGGGCCGCCTTTTCGAATGAAGCGGGTATCGGGACAGCCCCCATGGCCCATGGTGCAGCCAAAACCAACGAACCGGTGCGCGAGGGACTGGTAGCCATGCTCGGACCCGTGGTCGATACCATCATTGTCTGCACCATGACCGCCCTGGCCCTGATTGTAACCGGTGTCTGGAATGCCGGCCAGTCGGACGGGATCACCATGACTGCCGATGCTTTTGAACAGGCCATGCCGGGGGTAGGCCCCTACCTGCTGACCATCTGTGTGGCCGTATTTTCAATCTCCACCATGCTCTCCTTTCCCTACTACGGAAGCAAATGCTTCTCCTTCATTTTCGGGGCAAAACACAGCTACATCTATAAGTGGTTTTATCTGGCCACCATTCCCCTGGGTGCTACGGCCACCCTGGGTACGGTGGTAGGTATTTTTGACGGCGCTTACGCCTTGATGGCCTTCCCCACCATGATCTCTGCCCTGTGGCTCTCCCCGCATGTACTCAGGGCTTCCAAAGACTATTTCAGACGACTGAAAAAAGAAAGCAGCCATGGAAAAAATTAAATCCTGGATAAGAGAATACCGGATAATCCTGCTTTTTGCCCTGGCCAAACTAATGGCGCATATACTTACAGCCACCAACTATGGCTTTCAGCGCGATGCCTACCTCTACATGGCCCAGGCAAAACACCTGGACTGGGGCTATTTCAGCACCCCTCCCCTGGTGGCTTTTGTGACCCGCCTTCACACCACCCTGAGGGGCGACAGCCTGCTTGCGGTCAGACTGCTGCCGGCACTGACCGGGATCGCCTCGCTCTTTATGGCCGGATGGCTGATCAAACAGCTGAGAGGAGGAGTTTTGGCCCAGGTCATCGGGCTAACAGCCATCTTACTCTCCCCTGCCTTTCTAAGGACCGCTTCCCTGCTGCAGCCGGTGGTTTTTAACCACCTCTTCTGGCTGCTTTCGGCCCTGGTGATTAGCAATGGAATATATGCCCTTCCGCTCAGTCTGCCGATTTACAAACCCGATCGCCTGGTGGAGTATGGGAAAAAGCAGGCTGAACTGGGACTTGACGTGATGTTTATGTGGGAGGACGGGAAAATCCATGAGCTTCCCCAGGATTTTGCCGATATGGTAGGCTGGGACAGAAGGTCTGGTCCTTTTATGAAGGCCTGGACGATTCCGTGAAAGCTGCAACCCTGGTTTACGGGGAGTCTTATGGCTATGCAGGGGCCATGGATTACTTCCGCCCGGAAGGAGGCTACCCGGAGGTATTCAGCCTTAACGATGCCTATATGGAATGGGTCCCCAGGGAACCCGAACTGGAATACATGATCTATGTGGGCTATTCGGACCGTCTTCCCCTGTACTTCCAGAAAATACAAAAGGTGGGTGAAGTGGAACATCCTTACTTCCGGGAGAGGGGCCTGCCCATCTGGTTCGGAAGTTTTCCCACGCCAAAACTTTTTTACGACTGGGAGGAGGCCTGGCAGGAAAGCCAGGGACGGTTCACCCGGGAAAAAAGCAGAGAATCAGAGCGCTAGGGGCTCAGCTTCCTGATGGCTCTTTGAAACTGCCGGAAGGTTCTGGGTCTGGCCAGAATGGTCTGTTCACTATCCAGCAGGAATAAACCCGGAGTGGCATAGATGTGGTAAGCGGACGGGACTTCCCCATTCCAGCCACGGGGCTCATGGACTGTGATCCACTGCGGATCGAGCTCATCCACAAAGCGCCTGAAATCAGCAGCAGAGCTGTCCAGGGATATGGCCACCACCTCCAGTCTAAGGCTGTTTTCAGTCAGGTACCAGTGATGCAACTCGGGCAGCATTTCCCGGCAGTGTTGACAGCTGCTGGCCCAGAACAGGACCAGCACATAGGAGGCAGAGAGGTCCGACAGGTCCTGGCTTTGCCCTTCTATATCCCGGATCTCAAAATCAGGGGCGGATGTTCCGGCAGCCATCTGTTTATCCGCCTCCATCCGGGCCTGGATCAGCTCCACCAGATCCGTTTCACAGGCCTCATCCAGGTAGTGATCCAACAGGTAGGCCTGCACCACATCCATATCCAGCATCTCAAATCCCTCCAACAAAAAATCCACCACAAAACTGCGAAGTTCCTCCTGTTCCGGTACATGGAGCATGATCTGGTCCACAGCCTTTATAAACTGTTCCTCCTGCTCCTCCTTCTCCAGTCTTAAATCCTTATAAAGAGACAGATAGTCGATCAGTTTAAAGGGATAGACCGGGGCCGTAAGCAGCTGGGGATCATCAATGGCTGCCTGGTCAAAAAAACACTGCTTCAGGGTGTCAATACGCTGTATATGTGACATCTCCCCGGGGATCACCGGCGCCCTGAAGGCATTCATGATCCGGACTGCATAAAGATCCGGGTAAAGCTCCGTAATGGAGTCCATATACCTGTTTCGATCGATTTGCAGAGAATCGTAGGCTCTTACGGCCGCCTTTTCGTCCTCCTCCTGACCAGTCCCGAAGGGGTATAAATCCCCATAGACATCCATCAACTGCGCTTCATACGCCAGTTCGAAGTCCAGAAACCCGGCGTAAACCTGGTTTTCCAGGGAAGCGTCAAAGTCTGGGACCGGACCCAGTTCCGTGGAGGCTGCCAGGATCTCCACATTTTCCCTGTTAAATATGAATTCTACAAATCTGTTCTGGCTCCTGACTTCACCGGCACGTTCGGTATAAATAATCCGGTATATGCCGGCAGGGGCCTCTTCCGAAAGCAGGAAATGGAACGATCCCATGCGGGTATCCACGCTGTCAAGCACCCGGAAACAGTCGCCATAGAAGGAGGCCAGCTCCACCTTTCCTGCTTCACAATTTTCAATAGTCCCCTGGATGAGCCAGGGCTGAGCCTGCAAGGGAGCCAGGCTTGCCAGGAGCAATCCGGAAAAAAACAAGAGCTGTCGCATTCTGTTCGTTTTCAGCATGAATTTAATAAAATGTATGCTGCTTTCTTTCTAAAAACAACGGCAAGAACTATTTATTAGTCTGAATTGTTTAATAATTATGGTAGAAATACAACGCAAAAATCCTGCCTGGATAGAGGTGATCAACAAATACAACCAGCCAGATCTTAAGAAGAGCCTCTGGCAGCTTATCAATTCCCTGGGGCCCTATATAATCCTTTGGATCGCCATGTACTACAGCCTGGCCATATCCTACCTGCTAACCCTGGGACTTGCTATTGTTGCTGCAGGATTCCTGGTCCGCATGTTTATTATTTTTCATGACTGTGGTCATGGCTCCTTTTTTCGCAGTACCAGGGCCAACCGGATTGTTGGAACCATCCTGGGCAGCCTGGTATTCACTCCCTATGACTACTGGCACCGCGAACATGAGATCCATCACAGAACGGTTGGCAACCTCGATAACAGAGGAAGCGGGGATGTCTGGACCCTGACCGTGGAGGAATACAACAAACTCCCGCCGGCAAAAAAACTGTTCTATCGCCTCTACAGGCACCCCGTCTTACTGATCGGGATCGCCCCCCTGTTTCTTTTTGTGATCTGGTTCCGGGTTCCCCGGAAAAGCATGAGCAGGGAGGGCCGCAGAAGTATACATGTGACCAACCTGATCTTACTGGTATACGGTTCCGCACTGATCCTGCTGATGGGCTGGAAAGCCTTTCTGATGATCCAGCTGCCGGTAATCTATATAGCTACCGTTGCCGGGGTCTGGCTCTTCTATGTACAACACCAGTATGAAGATGTGATCTGGAGCAGGCAGGAGGATTGGGATTATAAGAAAATGGCGCTGGAGGGCAGCTCCTATTTGAAGTTCCCCAGATTGTTGCAATGGTTTTCAGGAAATATCGGCTTTCACCATATTCATCACCTGAGCCCGAAGATTCCCAATTACAAGCTGGAAAGATGCCACAGGGAAAATCAGATGTTCCGGGAGATCAAGCCCGTGACTTTTGTACCCAGTCTGCGTACCATGGGCCTTCGGCTCTGGAACGAGAAGACGGGCCGGCTGATCAGCTTCAGGCAGCTGCGCAGGAAATCCCCGGCCTAAAACTGATAACGGATCCCCGTGTGAAGCAGCAAGGAAATGGGGATGGCACTTCCAAATACAGGTTCAACCCTGAAACCAAGGGGTATCCTGATATGATCTGTGGGCTCCAGTTCGTAACCTGCAGCCAGTACTAATCCCAATACCGTTCCTGAACCATCATTAAAGATATGAAAGCCCGGGCCCGCCTGCAGATACATGGACTCACCCAACATCCTTTTGAAACTCATCCCGATGTTGGTGGTCCATTCCGAACGCCAGCGGGAGCCTGAATAATACCCGTCCGTCCATCGGTATTCCCAGTAATAGAGACGGTTCGATCCAATTTCTCCCACAAGAAATAATCCGGGTTTCAGTTCATACTCAGCCACCGCCTTGATAATAACCCCGGTATTGTCCCACTCCTCCAGGGGACTGTAGTTGATGGCATCTTCTATGTCCACCATGGTATACCCCGCTCCGGCCACCAGACCTGCCGACCTGAACTGGGCGCCGGCCGCGGAGAGGGTAAGAAGACCGGCCAGAATAAATCCAACTCGTTTCATAATAAGCATATTGATTCCAGTAAATGTATGCAAATGGCGCAATTAAGTCAAGCTGGACTAATTGATACTCATTTCGTATCTTGCAACAAACAACCCTGAAAACTAAACTCATGAAAAAGATCTGTATACTCCTTTTCCTTCTTTCTGTTCTTTGTTCCTGCAAGCAGAATCCGGGCAACAACAAGGTGACTCAAAATGTCAAAGCTGCCGAAGCTCAGGAATGGATCCAGCTGTTTAACGGCCAGAACCTGGATGGCTGGGTCATTAAAATGACCAAACACCCCCTGGGTGAAAATTACAACAACACCTTCCGGGTGGAAGACGGGATGATGGTAACCCGCTACGACCAGTATGAATCCTTTGACGGGGAGTACGGACATATCTTTTATAAAACCCCTTACTCCCACTACAGGCTTCGCGTCGAATACCGGGTGGTGGGGGAACAGGTGCCCGGCGGAGCCGGATGGGCCATCAGGAACAGTGGGGTCATGTTTCATGCCCAGGCGCCCGAAAGCATGCTGGTGGACCAGGAGTTTCCGGTAAGTATAGAGGCACAGTTTCTCGGCGGACTGGGCGATGGTCCGCGGCCAACGGGTAATCTCTGCACCCCGGGGACCAATGTGGTAATTGATGGCCAGTTGATTACCGACCATTGTATCAACTCCGGCTCGGATACCTTTGACGGTGAAGAGTGGGTTTACTTTGAACTTATTGTCCATGGAGACAGCATTATTCACCATCTGGTGAACGGGGATACGGTGCTCAGCTATATGAAACCTCAGATTGGCGGCGGCAACGGTCCGGAAGATTATCCGGTTCCCTTGGGAACCTTGATCAGCTCCGGATATATCGCCCTGCAGGCCGAGAGCCACCCCTTCGATTTCAGGAAAGTGGAACTGCTTGACCTCTCACTTGTTCCGAATTGAAAGTTTTTATATCTTATCAGCTTACTTAAATTTTCTCATAATGGAAAGAAATGAAATCCTGACGCGCGTCAAGGACGTGGTAAGTAGTGTGCTAAATGTCGACAGTTCCGAGATCACCGAGAAATCCAACTTTATTTTCGACCTGGGAGCCGATTCCATGCAGAGTATTGAGCTGGTGGCCGGATTTGAGGAGGAATTTAATATCGAGATGGACCAGGACAAGGCACTTGAAGTTCAGAGTATTGACGATGCAGTAAATTTCATTGCCGGATATCTTTAATCAAACCGGACCCTGACCCAGCCCCATGGAAGATTTAAGACAACTGCGCCAGCAAAACCTGGAGACGATTTTTCATCCGAAATCGGTAGCCATTGTTGGAACGAATAAAGTAAAAGGTACCGTTCCGCACGACATCCTTGACAATATCCTGAAAGCTGACTTTAATGGTATTGTTTACCCTGTAAGCCCGGGAGAAAAGAGCATCAAAGGAATCAAAGCCTATAAATATGTGGTGGATATCCCCGACGATGTGGACCTGGCCATCCTGGTATTTCCAAGCTCGGTTTGCCATATGGCCCTGGAACAGTGCGGGCAGAAGGGCATCAAATCCGTGATCATCATCTCTGCAGGATACAAGGAGGTAGGTGAAGCGGGACTGAGAAGAGAGCAGCAGCTGGTAGAGATTGCCAGGAAATATGATATTTCCTTTATCGGCCCCAACTGCCTGGGAGTCATCAATACGGCTCCCGGCACCATGCTGAACGCCTCCTTTGCCAGAGAGATGCCGGAACAGGGCAATATCGGGTTCCTCTCCCAGAGCGGGGCTCTCTGCACGGCGGTGCTGGACTATGCCAGTGCCAAGCATATCGGTTTTTCCAAATTCATCAGTTTTGGGAACAAAGCGGATATCAGTGAGATAGACCTCCTGTACTACCTGATGAATGACGAAGAGACCAAAGTGATCCTGATGTACCTGGAGGAGGTCAGCGATGGCACTGCTTTGATGCAGGCAGCCCGCGATGTAATTGAGAAAAGCGGAAAACCCATTCTTGTGATTAAATCGGGACGGACCGACGAAGGGGCTTCAGCTGCCGCCTCTCACACAGGGTCCATGACCGGTAAGGATGAGGTCTGTGATGCAGCCTTTGAACAGGCCGGGATCATTCGTTGCAATAACATTGAAGAGATGTTTAATAAGGCCATTGCCTTTGCCTATCAGGCTCCCCCAGCTTCGGAAAAAGTAGCCATTATCACCAATGCAGGAGGACCGGGGGTACTGACCACCGATGCAGCGATCACCACCGGACTGAAACTGGCGAAGTTCTCTGAAAAGACCACTGCCATACTGAAAAAAGCTCTTCCGGCTACCGCAAACATCCATAACCCGGTGGATGTGATCGGAGATGCCCGTTCGGATCGCTATCTGGCGGCCATCCAGGCAGCCTTCGAAGATCCGGACGTAGCCGGTGTCTTTGTGATCCTGACCCCGCAGTCCATGACAGATATCGATGCCATTGCGGCGGATGTGGCCAGGATTGCACATGCTCAGACCAAGCCGATTTACACCTCCTTTATGGGTGAAAAGGATGTGGCCTCCGGAATCGACCTGCTTCAGAGGCACAGGATTCCTCACTATATCCTGCCCGAATCCATGTGCACTTCCTGCCAGGCCGTATATCATTTTCATAAGAATATAAAAACACAAGTGCGCCGGCTTTCCGCCCTGACAAATATTCAGGAAGATCTGGCCAGGAAGCTGATGGATAAAGTGCACTCCAATGGCAGGAGCTATATCCCGGAGGTGGAGAGCATTGAATTACTGAAAACCTACGGCCTGCCCGTTCCCCGGGGAAAACTGGCCACCTCAGCCAGTGAAGCAGTTAAGATTGCGGAAGAGATCGGATACCCGGTTGTTTTGAAGGTGGTCTCCGACGACATCGTCCATAAATCGGATGTGAAGGGAGTGGAACTCAACCTGGGCAATGCCGGCGAGCTCACAGCTGCCTGGGACAGAATTCACAAACAGGTGGAAAAAACCATGCCTGATGCCTCCATTAGCGGCCTGTATGTCGTCAGGATGATCACCGGAAGCGAGGAGATCATCCTGGGAATTAAAAGAGATCCTTCCTTCGGCCCCGTTCTGATGTTTGGACTGGGAGGGATCTTTGTGGAGATATTCCGCGATGTAAGCTTTGGCATTGCTCCCCTCAGCCGGGAGGAGGCCAGAAAAATGATAGAGCGGACCCGGGCCTTTAAGATCCTCAGAGGAACCAGGGGCAGGAATCCCAGAGATATTGAATCTATCGTGGATGCACTGCAGAGACTGGGACAACTGGCTCTGGACTTCCCTGAAATAGAGGAGCTGGATATTAATCCGCTTTTCGTTATGGATGAAGGACAGGGCAGTGTGATAGGCGATGCAAGAATGATACTGACTAAAAGCAATTAACTAAAACTGAAACACTATGAGAATTGTAATCAAAGACACCCGAAAGGAAACAGGAAAATGGACCGCCGACTATATATGGAAGAAGATCGAAGCATTTGGTCCCACGCCCGAAAAACCCTTTGTGCTGGGGCTTCCGACAGGTTCCTCTCCCAAGCCTGTTTACCAGGAGTGGATCAACATGTACAAAGCAGGCAAAATCTCCTTCAAAAACGTGGTAACCTTTAACATGGATGAGTATGTAAAAATCCCCGAGGACCACCCGGAGAGCTATCATTCCTTCATGTATGAAAATCTCTTTAATCATATTGACATTCCCGCTGAAAACATCCATATCCTGAATGGCAACGCGCCCGATCTGCAGAAGGAATGCAGGGAGTACGAAGAGAAGATAGAAAAATACGGAGGCATTGAACTGTTTCTCGGGGGGATCGGACCGGACGGGCACATTGCTTTCAACGAGCCGGGATCGTCCCTGGCTTCCCGTACCAGGGTAAAAACCCTCAGCTACGATACCATTCTGGCAAACTCCAGGTTCTTTGATAACGATATGTCAAAGGTTCCCACCCAGGCGCTGACCGTGGGGGTGGGTACCGTGATGGACGCCAGGGAGGTGGTCATCATCATTACCGGCTTCAATAAGGCCCGGGCGGTCCGGGAGGTGATTGAAGGCGGAGTGAGCCATATGTGGACCGTTTCCATGCTGCAGCTGCACCAGCATGCAGTGATCGCCATGGACGAACCTGCCACCATGGAGCTGCAGGTCGAATCTGTAAAATACTTCAAGGATATTGAAGAGATTGCCGGTGATAAAATGCCCAACCATAACCAAGAATGAGCTATCGTCCTTTAAACAATTCCGAAATAACAGCCCTTCAGAACCAGGGCTGTTTTTCTTCCGATTGGTCCAGGATTGAGGTGGCCGAACCCTTCTCTGTCGAATCCATATACCAGGTCCGGTTTATGGGGGCGGTCCGACTGGGAAGACTGGGTGGCCTCATTGAAACCAGTACGGGAGAGCATCTGAGCTCGGGTCTCTACCACTGTAAAATCGAAAACTGTGAGATCGGTAACGATGTCCTGATCGACAATGTACAGGTATTGAAGAACTACCGGATCATGGATCGGGTGATCATAGAGCATACACATTCCCTTTCTGTAAACGCTGCTTCCTCTTTCGGGAACGGATTTGAGATTGAAGTGCTCAACGAAGGCGGAGGAAGGGAATTGAAGATCTTTGACCGGCTCTCTTCCCAGCTGGCCTATATGCTGGTTTGCTACCGGCACGACACCGCTTTTATCGAAACGGTGAACAGCATGATTGATGCCTATGCAGCGGAGTGCCTTTCGGGGACCGGGACCATTGGAACCGGAACCAGGATCATCCATGCCGGCACCATCTCGGAAGTAAACATCGGGGAACACGCTTTGATCCACGGAGCCACTCTTCTGAAAAATGGCACCATCGCCTCCAAAGCAGAGGCTCCTGCCATCGTGGGAGAAAATGTGATCGCGAAAAACTTTATCCTGCTGTCCGGTTCCAAGGTTGATGGCGGAGCATTGATAGATAAGAGCTTTGTGGGACAGGGGGTGGAGATCGGCAAACAGTTTTCAGCCGAAAACAGCCTCTTTTTTGCAAATTCTGAAGCCTTTCACGGCGAGGCGGTCAGCATCTTTGGCGGGCCCTACACGGTCTCTCACCACAAATCCTCTCTCCTGATTGCCGGCATGTACTCCTTTTACAATGCAGGCAGCGGTACCAATCAGAGTAATCACATGTACAAACTGGGACCCGTGCATCAGGGCATCCTGGAGCGGGGCTCCAAAACCGGCTCCTTTGCCTACCTGCTCTGGCCCTGCCGCATTGGTGCATACTCGGTGGTAATGGGCAAGAACCTGGCCAGTTTCGATGCCAGTGATTTTCCCTTCTCGTATATCAACGTGGATCACGAAAGGAGCATCCTGACACCCGGGATGAATCTTTTTACGGTGGGAACCCGCCGGGACAGTGAAAAATGGCCCAAACGGGACAAGCGGAAGGATCCGGTGAAGTATGATCTGATCAATTTTGACTTCCTGAGTCCCTATATAATTGAGAAAGTCCTGGCTGCGCTGGACACTCTGGGTGAACTGTACGAGAAAGCGGCCAAGAAACAGGAGAGCGTTTTTTACAAAGGGATCCGGATCAAACGGCTGATGCTAAAATCGACCCGGAAGTTCTATGAAATGGCGGTAAACATCTTCCTGGGGAACCAGTTAATCCGGAAACTGGCCCTGGCCGCTGAGGCTCCTGACCTGGAAAGCATACAGAAACTGCTGGCACCCGGTCCGGGCCCCGTTCCGGAGAAATGGCTGGACCTCTCCGGGATGATCGCTTCGGAGCAGGCTGTTCAGCAACTGCTTGCGGATATCCAGTCGGACCGGGTGAATACCCTGGATAAGATCTCCACCGCCATGGAACATATACATGCGGCGTATGAGGACCAGGCCTGGACCTGGACCACCCGTATACTCGGAGAACGCTTTGGGGTGAATGTCGAACAGATTAACGCCGCTGAGCTCCTGAAGCTGGTGGAAAGCTGGGAGAGTGAAACCATCAAGCTGGACAAAATGATCCTGAACGATGCAGGCAAGGAGTTTGATAACAGCAGCAAGATCGGATTCGGACCGGACGGGGATGAGGAGGTGCGCGACCTGGACTTCGAAGCGGTCCGGGGAGTCCCCGACGAAAACAAGTTTATTATCGGTATCAGGGAGGAGATCAGGCAGACGGAGCGCAAAGCCGCTGTGCTGAAAGAGATGATTCAGGGACTGACGGATTAATTCCCTTCTGCCGGGTATCCCGGCAGTATGGAACGAAGTCCTGCTCTGATGGTGAATTCCTCTTTTCTACCTTCTTTTTGACGGTTCTGCAGACCGGCCGGGGGCTGACCTGGACGGCGCTGCTGAGCGTGTGGAGGGTTTTGTCGCAGCGGGCCTGCTCGGCTGGTATTGCGGTTTGCTGCGCTGGTATTGCTGCGACCTGGCCGCTCCCTGGCTTCTGGAGTTATATTCCCTGTTCAGAATGCTGGCCGGTGATGAAGCAGGCCGGGTATAACTACTGGTGGAGCTGTTCGCCGGCGAAGCTTGCTGCCTGGTGGCGGGCTGTTGACCCACCGGGGGCCTGACATTCTCAGGGGAAGTCCTGTTATCTCTCTGGATAGCACCACGTCCATTATTCACCCGGTTCCAGTCGTTCCCGTCCTTGCGGTAAACATTGCCCTGGCGATCGGTATAGACGTTGTTGGGGGTATTGGAGGGCCTGGCCACAGGCCTGCTTGAATAAGCGGCCGTTGAAACTCTGTTGCCCGTCCCTGGATCATAGACTTTGTTCCCGGTCCTTCTGACCCCCTGGGCCCGGTTATTATAGACATTGCTGGTCGGCCTTGCTCTGTAGGCATAAGGGGCGGGCCTGCCAGAGGAAGACCGGCTGCCCTCATAATATCCTGCCCGGTAGCCACTGGAATAGCTATGGCGGTATCCATAGTGATAACCGGACCTGTAACCGATGGGACCCCACCAGCCTCTGTACGGCGATCCCCATCCATAGGTCATCCAGTTGTAGGAGTATCCAAAGGAAAATCCCCACCCTGTGTACGGATTCCAAAAAGCCCGGTAGCCGTAGGTAAGCGGTCTGGAATAGTAACGAACCCCGTACCAGGGTCTGTAATAGTATCCTGTTCCGTAATAAACACAGCCCCTGTAGGCGTAGGAGTGGATGTAGCCTGGCGTATATCCCACATAAACCACCTCGGGCGTCGAATCGTAGATATAGACATACTTCACATTGTAAACCGGCGATTCCGGGGGAATCTCCTGAACCATGGCCGGAACCTCGGTACTAACCATCCACGGGCCCAGGGCAGAACCCGATTCAAACCAGATCGCGTTGTCGCAGCAATAATAGAGCTTGTCAATCTGGAGAACGGACTTATCCGTATTCACGGCATAATTCATCCGGGTATTCCCCACCTGCTCAAACCTGGGTTGTCCATCATAGTTCACATCCAGTCTGGCCTCCCAGCGATCCACCTCAGCAGTCTGGGGGATCTGGTTCTCCAGGATCGCCTCTTTTGCCTCCCTGGTGCCTGCAATACTGGAACGAACCGATCCCATATCCGAATCGGCTGGTATACTGGTAAATCCTTCCGGGATCTTATCGGGATCCACAAAGGTCCACGGTCCGTTTGTAAGTGAATTTGACCGGTACCATCTTCCTGATGCCAGGATATAGTATTCCTGTTAAGGGAGAGATCCTGAATCAAAAGGGAGCCGTGGTAGCCACCTTCGACACGGGCTATAAAGGGATGGGATCGATCCTCTTTGAACCGGTCCCGGGAGAATCCTACCAGATCAGGATACCTGGCTATCCCACTTTTCACCAGGACATTAAGGGAATCCGGGAAGAGGGGGTCAAGCTGGAGTTTTGTGAAACTTCGGAGGAGGAGCTGTTATTCCGCGTTGCCAGTAATTCCCGTTCAAACCTTGGAAAAAATTATCTTTTTGCCATTTTGCACCGTGGATCGGTGATTTTTCAAAAAAACTTTACTTTAAAGGAAGATGAATTTCCGGTCCGAGTTTCTCCTCTGGCCCTCCCGGCCGGTATTAACCGTTTTGTGTTGCTGGATGAGGCTCTGATTCCGGTATCGGAGCGCTTATATTTTTCAAACAAGCTGAATATCCATGAGATACAGATTGAGCCTGACCGGGAGACTTACAGCACCCGGAGTCCGGTCACCCTCCGCCTGAGCGCCATAGAGGACCCGGGAAGTGTGTCCTGGTCCAGTCTTTCCCTGAGTGTCGTAGCTTCAAATGCTGTAGATGATCAGAAAACGAATATGGATATCCGCTCCTGGCTGCTGATTAACTCGGAGCTGAAAGGTCACCTGGAATCACCTTCGGAGTTCTTTGAGGACGATCAGAAGCGAACTTCAGAGGAGAAACTGGAGCTACTGATGTTAACCCAGGGATGGAGCTCTTACCTTTGGAACTCCATACCACAGGAGGAGCTGCCCTTGGATATGGAAAAAACAGCCGGTATCACGTTGACCGGAAGCGTCCGGAAAGCCTTCAGCAAGAATCCGGTGGTGGACGGACTGGTATTTTGCCACCTCTTCAACAGCCAGGGATATTACAGCGAACAGACCTCCACGGATGAACAGGGAAGATTCTCCTTTCAGGGGCTCAATTTTCCTGATACGACCCGACTGTTTCTCCAGGGATATAACAGCAGGGGGAAGCTTTATACCGAGGTCTTCCTGGATCCGGTGAAGCAAAAGGAGGCAGCTGTTCATGATTCCTTTCTCCCCGTATCCAGGCAACCAGGTGATTTCCCGGTCAGGCTCTACCAGCAAAAGTATTATAACGAACAAGCGCTGCGTGAATACGCCTTTAAGACAGGCTCCATCCTGCTGGAAGAGGTCACTGTGAAAAACAGATTCACTCCCGTCAGTGACGGTCATTTCCGGCTATATGGAAAACCCAGGGACTCTTTTCTGATCACCGAAAAGGATTACCAGTATCATCATGTTTTTGACTTTCTTCAAGCCCATGTTGGCGGCATCGTAAACCCTACCATAAGCTTCACAGGGGCATCTTCAGGTTATCTCCTGTTATTGGATGGATTTCCTGCTGAACTAGATATGATTCAGTCCATCCCCATGAGTGATATAGATGTGATTGAATACGTCAACCACTTTAATGTTACCGCAACAGCTATGTATGGTAGCAGGGGCGCCAATGGCATCATCTCGGTATTTACAAAGAAAGGGGGTATCCATCTGGGAATGAAAACCTATGTCCAGGGCACCCTGGCCCGTCATATTATGGGATTCTCCTCCTATCGCGAATTCTATTCCCCGGTTTACACTCCCAGGAACAAAGATTCGGAACAACCCGACCGCCGGATCACTCTTTACTGGGACCCTGAAATTGAAATCACAGATGGAGAATTAACGGTCTCCTTCTTTACTTCTGATGATGAATCCGGCTATAGTATTATCATAGAGGGGATAAGCAGTACCGGGCAAATTTGCCTGGGAAGAGCCAGGTTCCGGGTAAGCAGTCTCTCTTCATTATAAGGACCTTATTCAAACACCAGTTCTGCGGAAGCACTGATCCAGTCCGGACTTCTTTTATCCCGGATCCGGACCATACAGCTCACCGGGTTTGCTATTTGTGATCCTGTAAGTATGAAATTGGAAGCCACCTGAGTATGCACATCCTCCATGCTCAGAGGGGAATCTCCCAGCAGATCGGCCTCATCCAGGATCACATTCCCATCTGCATCTTTTACCACCATGCTCAAACCCAGGAGAAGCTGCCCGGCATCCGCAGAAAAACCTTCCAGCCCTTCAAAGAGAAGATAGATATTCTCATTAAAAGCTGCCTTGCCATCCGTAATGGTATGCTCCCGTTGCTGAGAAAAAAGATAGATCTCCCTGGCGGTGACCTTCCCTCCGTTTACCTGGATCCGTTCATCCCTGATTATGGAGAAATCAAGCGTCGCTCTGAAGGTTCCATCCCCCTTTTTATCTTTAATGTTCACAAAAAGGGTCTGATTTTACCTCTGCTATTAGGAAGCTGTGTCCCGGAAAAAGCCTCTCCCATGGAGGGCGCCTGGAAACTGGCTTATGAATATGAAGTGAGCGGAGACCAGACCACTCTTTTGTTCCCGGGCGAATCCAGAGGCAGTGAAATTAAGATGTGGACAGGAGACAGATGGGCCCTGGTGGGTGTGTTTATAGAGGACTCCACGCTTACAGATAACTTTGGCGGAGGAAAGTTCACCCTGGATGGCACCGACTACCGGGAGATTGTGGAATATCACAGCGCCCCGGAATACCTGGGCCAGACCGTAAAACTATTTCTGGAAATCCGGAACGACACCCTGACTCAGATCTGGCCGGTGGATGAACAGGGAGTACCCGTTCAAAGTCACTATTACATGGAGAAATGGGTAAGATTTGATTAGCTGGCCCCTATCATCCAAAAGGGGCTGTACCTTATGATACAACCCCTTTGATAAAGATCCGTAAGTTTACGCTTGCTATTCCCCGGTTTACTCTTCAGGCTCTTCCAGCCTGGTAAGGGTAAAGTCCTGAACGGTGAGGTTTCCGGCTGTAATTTCCAGACCTTCTACACGGACCGTATCAAAACCCTCAAAAGTAGCCGATAAGGTATATAATCCAGCTGGCAGTCCGGGTATGGCATAATAGCCCTCCTCATCGCTATAGGCAGTGGTAATCACTTCTTCCTGCTCAATCCAGACCGAAGCATTATGAATAGCTGTGTCTGAATTTATTACCACTCCTGCAACCGTTCCTGCTGTAGTATTATTTACTGCCCTGATCACCGGTTTGAAATTAAAGCCTTTAATTCCTGCAGGCGACTGGGTGTTTCCTTTGAGTATAAAGGAACTGTCTACATTAAAATCCAGTAACACGTCCGTGCTTAATCCTCCCGCCACCTGCAAGGCAGGTTCCATGAAGATCTTAATCCCCGTCTGCGCGCCACTGGGTACCTTAAGGCTGTATTCCTGCCCCCCTGTGACTACGATGCCAGCCTGGTCGACGTAAAGCCGGATCAGATCATAATTACCCGGCTCAATTTCTATTTCAAGCAGATCGGCAGTAACCCCATTTCTCAACTCAAGAAGATTGAAGCTGGCCGTATCATTTTCAAACAGGGTAATAAAGGGATATTCCAGTTCTGTTCCTTCACTCAGCTTTCTGATTTCCACCTTTACGATATCCACCGTTGCGGCCTCCACCATATCAATGGGGAATGGCGCGTCGGTTAATTTAATGACCAGCTTACCGTTCTGATCACTAATACCGTCATTCTCCATATCCTGACATCCCGCAAAAAAGAGTATTCCCAGAATAGCAATAATTCCCGGTAAAAGCTTTCGTTTTTTCATATCTATCATTTTTAGGTTAATAAGAGCTTTAATAACGTTACCGCACGAGAGAACCGTTACCCTACCATAAAACTGTCTTTTTTTTCACTTAGAACAGAAAACACCTCTCTCCATCCGAACTTTCCGGGATACAAAGATATCCTGTCGTTTCTATTGGTCTTTTGGCCTGCGGGTCTTAACTTGCAGACATGAAGCCTGTTCCCATCCCCGGTAAAATCAGTCTCCTTCTGAATGACCGTGAATCCGGATCGATTGCCCTGCTCAAGCGCTTAATTGCCGCACTGGAGGAAGAAATGCATGGTCCGGATCTGAATGCGGAGGCTTTTGGCAATCTGCTGCTTCATATACGAGAAAAACTAAATCACTTTGCTGCCATTGATAATTTTCTGGCATCGCTGATTTTGCATGCCGGGCAGAAGGATGCCTTTCCCGGGGAAACCCTCAGGTATATCAAGGATTACCGCCTGTACTGGCAGGATAGTGCCGGGAAGATCGCAGAAAATTTTCTGAGACAATGCAACCCGGTCGGCCTCACCCTACTCACCCACAGTCACAGTGAAACAGTTATCTCTCTGCTAAAAAAACTGCATGTAAGGCAGATTCCGTTCCGGGTCCTTCAAACCCTTTCCTCTCCCGGGGAAGAAGGAAAAATATCGCATGAAAGAATGCTCCGGATGAAGCTCCGCGCCGATTTAATTGATGAGGCAAACATCACAGAGGCTGTCGGTCAAAGCGATCTTGTCCTGATGGCTTGTGATGCCCTCCTGTACAACGAATTCCTGAACAAGACCGGAACCCGCGCCATCCTCGAGCAGGCCAGGATACTCCGGAAACGCTCTTTTTTGGTCACAGAATCCAGAAAAAAAATCACCCGCCCGGACTGGCAACAAGAATGGACTGAGCAAGCCTTATTTGAGTGGGTACCCCTTAATCTGATAGACGGGATTGTTACTGAAACGGGTTTCTCTGCTTACTCTGCTGGGGGTATGAGAACCGGATAGTCTGTTTTCAATAAATCCGGATGTAACAAACTGATTGCTTTTCTCAGATTTGTTACATTTTCGTTTTAATCCAAAGTTTTTGATTCCGCTATAACAAATTGAATAACAACATTATAAAAGTAAATAAACAAATATGCAATTTTGACCTGTGTGTCAGATACTTGTTAAGATGTTGCAACTTTGTTATATGCCAAAAATCCGAAAAGAGGATATGCTCTTTTGTCAGATTTGATGGAACTCGTAGTCCATAAAGGCAGACTCCTTACAAGAATAAATTCCTGACGGACCCTCATAAAGCACAAAGCCCGTCCACTTGCATGGACAGGCTTTGTTTTGTGGAGTGGGGACTGCTGGATTCGAACCAGCGACCCCCTGCTTGTAAGGCAGGTGCTCTGAACCAGCTGAGCTAAGCCCCCTTTAGCGGCTGCAAATATAGATGATCTCGTTGAATTCCCAAAAAAATGAATTGCTTTTTTTGTATATTACAGCTGTTTAAGCCAAAACCTGTTGCTATGTCCGAACTTTGCCTGACTCACAGAGGGATACGAGTGTTCCTCCTCTCCGTTTTTGTACTGCTGACTGCTGCTTCCTGTCAAAATCACGGCCCTGAGAGGGGCGATGGACCTGAAGTTCTGGTGGAGATCGACTCCAGCTACCAGGCCATGAATCCCATGGACCTGCATTTCGATTCCCTGGAACAGGTGATGATTGATTCCGGGATGGCAGAACTGATCGATGCCTACCGGGCCATCAGGGCCTATGACCTTCCCAACACCACCCCGCCGGCCATCCAGTTTAATCCCCTGCCCTACGGCTTTCAGATTCCCCGGCCAACACCAAAGCTGACCTGGGACATTCCTGAAGGAGTGACCCGGCCCACCTGGGAAGCCGACCTGGCTTTCATGTCCATCCCCGAGCTGGCTTCTTTGCTGCGTTCCGGTGAAATATCATGCCTGGCCCTTACCGAGTTTTTCCTGAACCGGCTGAGGAAATTCGACCCGCAACTGCACTGTGTGCTTACACTTACAGAGGAATACGCCATTGAACAGGCAAAAAAGATGGATGCTGAACTGGCGGCAGGAAAAGACCGGGGGATCCTTCACGGCATCCCTTATGGTGCCAAGGACCTGTTTTCTTTCCCGGGATATCCCACCACCTGGGGAGCCGGGGCCTACAAGGAGCAAGTGCTGGATGAAACGGCAGGGATCATTCAGAAACTGGAAGAAGCCGGAGCTATCCTGGTGGCAAAAACCACCCTGGGAGCCCTGGCCATGGGGGATGTCTGGTTTGCCGACACCACCCGCAATCCCTGGAATCTGGAAGAGGGCTCCAGTGGTTCCTCTGCAGGTTCGGCTTCTGCAACGGCAGCCGGACTGCTGCCCTTTGCCATAGGAACGGAAACCTGGGGCTCCATTGTCTCACCTTCCACGCGCTGCGGCACCACCGGATTAAGGCCTACCTACGGCAGGGTGACCCGTTCCGGGGCCATGGCCCTGAGCTGGAGTATGGATAAGGTGGGGCCTGTCTGCCGGAGAGCTACCGACTGTGCCATTGTGTTTGATGCCATCCGGGGATTGGACCCGGCCGATAAGACCCTGCTGGATGCCGGGTTTACCTACCCGGGAAAGGTGGATCTCTCTGCTCTCAGGATCGGCTACTTCGAACGAGCTTTTGAGGAGGAATACGGGGTTTCCCGGTTTGATAAACAGACCCTCCGGGTGCTGAAAAAACTGGGGGCCGAGCTGATCCCGGTGGAACTGGAAAACGAGGAACTCCCCTATTATGCCCTGTCCATCATCCTGGAAGCCGAAGCTGCAGCCGCATTTGATGAGCTTACCCGATCCAACCGGGATACCCTGCTGGTGAGGCAGCACCGCTATGCCTGGCCCAATTTGTTCCGGACTGCCAGGTATATTCCTGCGGTTGAATACATACAGGCCAACCGGATCAGGCACGATCTGATCGAAGACTACCACAGGCGCCTGAAGGAGTTCGATGTGATAGTCACACCCTCCTTTCAGGGAGGGAACCAGCTGCTGGCCACCAACCTTACCGGTCACCCGGTGGTGGTCCTGCCCAATGGATTTAAAGATTCAGGTTCCCCCACCAGTATCTCCTTCCTGGGAAATCTGTTTGATGAGGGAACCATCCTTGCTGTGGCAGCTGCCTACCAGGAGGCCACCGGCTTCCATCTGAAACGGCCCGGGACCTTCAACAGGGCAGATTAGCCTTCAGTGACCATCTCTGGCTTAGCTTCTTGCTGTACAGGATGCTTCTGAGCCTGCTGTTTCCGTTCCAGAAGGAAATCCAGGCTGAACTTCCCTGATCCGTAAGCCACCAGGGCCAATAACATCAGGAAATAATACAAGGGGATCTCAAAGCCGTTATCGCCGGCAGCAAAGCCGTTGGAGATATGGGTGGTAAAAACCGCCACTACCATCACAAACATCAGGGGCAGTGCAATGATCCTGGTCCCAAGTCCCAGGGTCAGCAACACGATTCCCAGTACTTCGGTGGCCATGGCAAGAAAGGCACTGACCATAGGGAAAGGGTAGCTCATGCTTTCAAACCATTGGGCTACTCCTGAAAGGTTCTTTACTTTCATCATGGCCGGACTGAAAAAGCCGATGACCAGGATCAGGCGGAATAAAAGCAGCTGTAAATCGCGCAGCTTCTCCGCTCTTTCTACAAATTTTCTGTACAAAGTTCTCATTTTATGTATGTTAATTGATTAATTCCGAATAAATCCAAGAATCAGTTTACGCTTTAGCAGATCCTTGAGAAAGACCTCCAGTGCTTCGTCGAGGCATCTGCTGCTCTCAATACCTGAAACCAGGGAAATCTCATTTTTAATGAAGTTCAGGGGCACTTTCTCCTCATCCAGACGTGTAATAAGGTATACATTCAGGGCAGAAAGGGCCAGGAACTGTACATGGCCCGTATCTGGCATGCGGTACAGAAGGGCATAATACTCCCCTTCCATATCAAGGGCCTCCGCTGCCGGATGTGTATGTACCGGGTACCGGAGTTTCAGGATTTCATACTCGGGATTAAAAGCCAGGGGGTCCCTGAACAGGTCCCCCTCTTCCGTAAAATCCGGACAGGGCCTGTCCGGCATGGTATGAATCTCAATCTCCATCCACTCAAAATAGAGCAGATCATCCAGAAAAGGCAGGCCTGTCTTTTTCCCGGTCTCCCTGGCCGCATGGTACTGGCAGAACTCAAGGGGCAGCTTCCAAACCTGCGGGGTTTGAGGAATTCCTTCCGCGAAAAAATCCTGAACCAGCAGATTCCACGGCTCCTCACCCAGGGCGGCCATGGTGATCGGGAAAGCCGTACGGAGTGTGTCAGACACCACATTGGAAACAAGGCGGCGGTAATGATGAATCCTGCCGGGGGTAAGACCTGGCATTTTTGCTTCCACACCGGTCCTGCAGTATTCCCCCAGCTGCTCCTGTATCTGTATGGTCTCTTTACGCAGTGGCATGTTTCACCTCCCAGTGCCTGTTTAATATGGTCTTAATCCGGATGAGCTCGCCCTTAATCTGCTCCAGATCCTGAAAATTAAAATCCCTCTCCAGCAGGACAGGTACCGGATCCATCTTTTGGATAGTCCACTCGAAAAGCTCATAAACCGGGTCGATGATGGGCTGGCCATGCGTGTCGATAATCAGGTCGGGTTCCACCTGTTCATGGCCGGCCATATGGATATATGCGACCCGGTCCAGGGGGATGCCCCCGATATACTCCCGGGGATCGTAACGATGATTAAATGCATTGACAAACACATTGTTTACATCCAGCAGAAGCTTGCAACCGGCCCGTTCCACAATTTCGTTTACAAATTCGATTTCTGACATCTCGGCAGCTACCGGGGTGTAGTAGGATACATTCTCAATGGCCAGAGGCCTTTCCAGGTAATCCTGTACCCTGCGGATCCGGTCGACCACATGGTCGATGGCATCCCTGCGAAAAGGGATGGGCAGCAGGTCATAAAGGTGGGCATTCCGGCTTTTGGTATAGCTCAGATGTTCCGAATAGATACTTACCCGGTTATCATTCAGGAAGGCTTTCAGTTCACGGATAAACCTCCAGTCCAGTTCCTCCGGACTGCCCAGTGACAGGGAGAGGCCATGACAGGTAATGGGAAAACTTTCCACGGCCCGGTCCAGGACCCGTTTCCAGGCGCCTCCCATTCCCATCCAGTTCTCCGGCGCAAACTCCAGAAAATCCGGAGTAAGGATCCTGCTGTCCAGAATCTCCTCAGCAATATCCCTTCGGAGTCCCAATCCTACTTTAACTCTCTTGCCTTCCATCTTCTGATATTTTTAAAGAGGAACCCCGGAAAATCCGGGGTTCCTTCCGTTCCGGCTCAACCAAATTGATAACAAGCTACTCTGATCAATCCACTAACCCTGCCGGTCCGAACTCCTGGTTCCAATTATTTTTTTTCACTTTTCTTTTTAGTTGACTTCTTCTCACCTTCTCCACATTTACCTTCTCCGCATTTGGCCTCGGTGCTTTTTGATTCAGTGGCTTTTTCCGAGGTGGACTCACTCTTTTTAGCGTCCGCTTTCTTATCGCCTTCGCCGCACTTTCCTTCGCCGCATTTCAGTTCTCCGAACTTTACCGCAGAGGCTTCCAATGGATTTACCTGCATGCTGTTCATATCGATCAGGTGACTGCGGACCTGTGCACCGGAACCCAGGTGATTATAGGCCAGGATATCAGCACCAAAGGAAGGTGAAGCCGCCAGGCCGGTGGTCAATAAAGCTCCCGCAAGCATAGTAGCGGATTTTAAGATCTTTTTGTCTGTTTTCATGATATTACGAATTTTGATTAATATTGAATCTGGGAGTTTTGACGAGGGCGGGAAGATATCCTTACAAGAATTCTGAAGGATGCCGGAATTTTAACACCTATTTAGCATTTAACCTGCGGCCTATCTCCCGGCCGATTCTGGAGCCGGCTTCCGCCGAGAGATGGTGGGTGCACGACTGCTCGCTGCAATGATCACGGTATACTTTCATGCTGAGATTTAGCTCACCAATCTGATGGGCATACTTCCTGCAGAGATGACAGGTCAGCAGGTGCATGTTTAACTGCCACCATTGCTTTAGGCTCAGGCGCCGGTCTTCGCGTAAGGAGATCAGAAAACTCGACTGGTCGCAGGCGATCATCCGCTTACTCATATATACCATTATTCTGTAGCCAGGTCCCTTTTTCATATCACTTCAACCAGTTTTTTTCCAGACAATCTCTCATTTTCAGCCTCGCCCGGTGGAGCATAACCCATAAGTTAGACGGAGTGATCCCAAGCTCCTTACAGATGCTGTCCGACTCCTCCTCATCGATCATCTTCATGCTGAAAGCAAGAGCCAGTTGCGGTTGTAAATGCTCCATGCAGAGCCTGATGTATTCCATAAGTTCGGCCTGCTCCAGCTCTCCTTCCGGTAAGAGCGAGTGCGAATGGGGGCCCCTGCCCTCCAGCCAGTGTCCCCTGAAAGGTTCTTCACTGCGGTAGAAGTCCCCGTCAAAAACGGTTTGTTCATGCTCCCCGAAAGAGCTCTCCCTGGAAGAATACTTTTTTCTGTAGGTATCAACGATCTTCCTTCTGAGAATGGAGGTAAGCCAGGTTCTTTCGGTACTCTCCCCCCTGAACTGCTCCTGCGCTTTCAGTCCTGCCAGAAAAGTCTCCTGAACCAGATCCTCTGCTTTACCGTCATCATTGACCCTGACAATGGCATAGTTATACAGATAGTCCCCGTATTTTTCAAGCCAGCGATTTGGATCCAGTTTATGATCTTTCGCCTTGGACATGCATGATACCTTAGAAAGAAGCCCTTACAAGATAGAAAAATATACCTTGATTCATGCGGATTGTGTATTTTTGCGGAATGAAAATACTAGATACCACAGGACTGCTTTGCCCACAACCCCTCATTTTGCTTAAGGAGGCACTGATGGAACTGGAAGAGGGTGAACAGCTGCAGGTGGAGACCGACAACAAAACCTCGCTGAAAAACCTGCTCAGCTATCTGAAGGACCAGGGTGTGGAGCCTGAAGTAAGCACGAAAGGTAAAGTACATACCCTGGTTGCTGTAAAACCGGAAGAGGATCTGACCGCCTCCGATCCCGCCCTCTACTGCAGCACAGAACGGCCCGCCGCTTATGTGGTATGCATTAAAGGCGAGCTGATGGGTGAGGGCGATCCCGAACTGGGGAGGCTGCTGATGGAGACCTTTGTAAATAACCTGAAATTGCAGGAGAAACTACCCTCCCATGTGGTACTTTATAACTCGGGAGTAAAACTGGCCATGAAACAATCGCCCGTGTGCAGCTCCCTGACCGAACTGGAGGAACTGGGGACCCGCATTATGCTGTGCGGCACCTGCATCGACCACTATGGCTTGCAATATGATATCGCCGTGGGAATGATCTCCAACATGGTGGTCATTACCGAAACTCTGGCTTCGGCCGGACATGTCCTTACTCCCTGAGTCCGGGTAAATGAATAAGAAATTCGATCTGTTGTCCACTATCGAGTATGGTGGTTGCTCCGCAAAACTGCCGGCCGGCCTGCTGTCGCAGGTCTTACGTGAACTGCCGCTTGCTGCAGATCCCCGGCTGCTGGTGGATGTGGATACCCACGACGATGCCGGGGTCTACCAGATCAACGGGGAGACAGCCCTGATCTTTACGACGGATTTCTTTCCGCCCATCTGTTCGGACGGATATGAATTCGGGGAGATTGCAGCAGCCAATTCCCTTTCGGATGTATATGCCATGGGCGGAACACCTCTTATAGCACTGAACCTGATGATGTTTTCATCGGAAAAAATTCCTCTGGAGGTATTTGGAGAAATTCTTAAAGGCGGGAATGACAAGGTGAGAGAAGCGGGAGCCCTGATCGTGGGCGGACATACCATCGACGACCACCCTCCCAAGTATGGGCTGGCAGTAGTGGGAACAGTGCATCCCGACCGTCTGATCACCAATGCCGGGGCCCGGCCCAACGATCTGCTTGTGCTGACAAAATCCATTGGGACCGGGGCGCTGGTTTCCGGGGAGAAGAACGGGCTTTGCAGTACAGGCGATTACAGGCGGGCCCTGAAGCAGATGAAACATCTGAACAGGGAGGGAGCAAGCCTGGCTGTGAAATACGGGATACGAAGCATGACTGATATCACCGGATTTGGACTGGCAGGACATGCCCTGAAGATGGCAGAAGCCAGCAAAGTGAGCTTCCGGATAAAAAGCACTCAAATTCCCCTGCTCCCGGGAGCTTACCAGGTATATGAAAAGGGCAGCATACCGGGAGCAACTTTCAGGAACCTGGAATTTACCGGACAGCAGCTCCATTGCCTGCGCGGGGTGGATTATAATCTGAAGATGCTGGTTCACGATGCGCAGACTTCGGGCGGACTTCTTATGTCGGTGAATCCCGATCATGCCACAGCCCTTGTCGGGGAGTTAAAGCAGATCGACCCGGGGCTTAAGGCTGCAGTGATCGGTGAAGTTTTACCCGAAAGTCCCCGCCGCATTTACCTGGAATAATTCAAAGCGTTTTTTATACCTTTAAAGCATGAACAGGCACCGTTCCTACAGTATGATATACAGGCTGCAGCGTATTATCCTGCTGGTTTTTTATACCACCACCTGCATGGCCCTCGCCATACTCCTGGCCCTTCTGGTCATGAAACTTTTGCCCGGTCAGCCTTTCGCCCTGGTGATCACCCTGCTGATCTACATCATCCTGGTGATCATCGCAGGATCTATGATCCATGTGATCAGCTACATACCTTTTAATCTTTCCACCGCATTCGATCCCATAAAAAACGACATAGCCTCAGGCCGCATAGCCAGTTTGGAGGAGCTCGCAGAACGCATTACCCGCTTTACCGTGGAGTTTTACAATTTCTCCTTTCTCGACATCTCTCATGCCTTTCTGGAGACCGAAAAGAGTGGTGTGATCGGATTTGAGAATAACAACCAGGTGGATAAAGTGCTCAGAGACCAGGGGATACTTCATCAAAGCAAAGTGCTGGAGGAAATCAGCCCGGCTGGCAAAATTTCCCTTCCGGAACGGGACTACCATCTCTATATCCTGCCCCTCCGGATGGGAGAAACCTGGCTGGGATATATGGCCTTACTCTCCGAAAAACGAATCAGCCGCTTTTTCCTGCGCTTTCTGGAGGAATACGAAGAGAACTTTCTTGACGATCAGATTTTGCATCTGGTCAAATTAAAAAAATAGCCGGGAAAGATGCTCTTATCACTCCTGTATATCTCCATCAGCTGTCTCATCATCTGGCGCTCATCAAACGGCTTTGAGCTTGCTTCTGACTTTCTGGGCAGAAAAATGCCCCTGGGCATCAAAGGAGCTACCATCAATGCCGTAGCCAGTTCTATGCCCGAGTTTCTGACCACCATTTTCTTCCTGTTCTACCTGCGGGATGCGGAAGGATTTTCGGGCGGACTTGGCGTCAGTTCGGGAAGTGCCCTGTTTAACCTTCTGATTATTCCTGCCCTGGTGGTACTGATGCTTTTCAGTGGCGAAAAGCGGAATAGAATTGAATTAAACAAGAAAGTGCTCCTTCGTGAAGGGAGTGTACTTCTTATCACACAACTCATCTTTGTCAGTTTTCTCTTCACCGGGGAGCTGCTGGGCAGGCACGGACTGGTCCTGGTCCTGGTCTACCTGTTGTACCTGGGAATGCTCTATGTCATATACAGAAAGCGCCCGAAGACCACGCAAAATTATGTAAGGCCCCTCTCAGCCCCGAAAAAGAACATCCTGCGCACCCTGCTTTCCCTGGATATGATCGCGCTGGTGTTAAATGGCAGGAGGATCACTCCCCTGAGGGCATGGATGCTGCTGGGAGTCAGCACGCTGGTAATGACCTTCGGGACCTGGCTGCTGGTCTATGGAACCGATCTGTTCGGCGAAGCCACCCACATCCCGCTGATCTTCGTGGCCGTGGTCCTTTCGGCGGCAGCCACATCGGTGCCCGACACCATTATTTCCGTCAAAGATGCCCGGAAGGGAAATTACGATGATGCAGTGAGCAATGCCCTGGGCAGTAATATTTTCGATATTGCGTTTGCACTGGGCTTTCCCCTGCTTCTGTACAATTTGATCTACTCGGAAAGTATAACACTTAAACAGGATCTTCTAGCCTTTACCCAGGAAGTATGGGTCTTTCTGCTCCTCGCCACCTTTCTGGCCCTGGCCATTATGCTGACCGGAAAAAGTTTTACCAGGGTAAAAGCTTACTTCCTGCTGGGCATCTACCTGATATTCCTTTTATTTGTAGGGACCCAGGTAAATGAAGAATTGCGCCAGGGCATCGGGGGGCCCGTTGGTCAGTTTCTGAAGAATGTGGCCAACTGGATCGGACAAGTGCTCAACTAGTGGTAACGATTCAGCGATTCAAGGACCTCCATATCTGCCTCCAGCCAGTCGATCTGTTTCAGTTCTGAGCGATGCACCCAGCGGTATGAACGGTGTTCCGAAAGGCTTATATCTCCCTGCCTGATGGTACAGACAAAGGGGATCAGTTTAATACGCATGTGACCGTAGTTATGGAGAACGGAAGGAAGCAGTTGCCTTACCGTAATTTCCACCCCGAGTTCCTCACTGATCTCCCTGATAATACAGGTCTCCGGAGTCTCTCCTGCTTTCATTTTCCCTCCGGGGAACTCCCATTTCAGAGGGTGAGGCATCTCCGGACTTCGCTGTGTGACAAGAACCATTTCCCCGTCCATAATGATAGCACAGCTAACTTCTGTCAGCGGCTTCACCATCCCCCTATCTTCTTTTAGGGTAGTCCACATGGGCCTCTCTGACATCTCTTCTTCCAATTCCGCTCCAGCTCTCCGAATCCAGCGTCACCACCACCACCCCCGCAGTAGTAAGGTTGTCCAGGGGGGATGCCAGAAACTGATTGGCAAACAGGGTGAATGAGGGATTGTGACCAAAAACAGCCAGCTTCCTGATCTCCGGAGGGACACCCGCTATGACCTGCTCTATCTCCCCGGTGCCGGCCGAATACAGGGATTCATGAATCTGTAGGCTGCCGGGCGCGAGCTCCCAGACCTTTGACATAAGCAGGGCCGTATTCAGGGCCCTGCTGGCCGGACTGCTCAGGATCAGCTCAGGCACCAGATTCAGTGCCAGCAGTCGTGCTGCCATCTCCCCGGCATTCCGGGTTCCACGAGATGCAAGGGGACGGTCGATATCGGCCAGGCCCTCATGGTCCCAGCTCGACTTTCCATGCCGTATGATAAATAGTTTCCGTTCCATCTATAACAGATTACTGGCCAGATCGGCCAGGTAGCTCCTTTCTCCTTTAACCAGGTGAACATGGGCAAAAATATCCTGTCCCTTCATGCGATCGGCCAGATAGGTGAGCCCGTTGGATTTAGTATCCAGGTAGGGTGAATCGATTTGTTGTATATCCCCGGTGAAGACCATTTTTGTTCCCTCTCCTGCCCGGGTAATAATGGTCTTAACCTCATGGGGAGTCAGATTCTGGGCCTCATCCACAATAAAGAAGACCCTGGACAGGCTTCGGCCCCGGATATAGGCCAACGGGGTTATCAACAGCTTCTCGGTCTGCAACATTTCTTCGATGCGACTGTATTCTTTGCTCTGAAGCTTAAACTTCTGCTTGATCACCGAGAGGTTATCAAAGAGGGGTTGCATATAAGGACCGATTTTTTCACCTACATCCCCGGGAAGGTAACCGATATCGCGGTTACCAAGCGGAACAATCGGCCTGGCCAGGAAGATCTGCGTATACATTTTCCGCTGGTGTATGGCTGCTGCAAGAGCAAGCAGGGTTTTCCCCGTGCCCGCTTTCCCTGTCAGGGCAACCAGTTGTACTTCAGGCCGGAGAAGCGCATCCAGGGCGAAAGTCTGCTCCGCGTTACGCGGATCAATGCCATAAGTCCTGGTCTTCTCCACACGGTTCACCATTTTATTAAAGGGATCGTAATGCCCCAATCCACTTTTGGAATTGTTCTTAAAGATAAAATACTGGTGAGCCAGGGGTTGCTTTGTGAGACCGAAACGCTTCACCGGAACACCCTCCGTGGACTCATACATATCGGAGATTACCGTGTCGTCGCTTACCTCGCTTGATTTTACATTCTCGAAAATATCATCGATATTCTGCACCATATCGTTGTGATAGTCCTGTGCCATGATCCCCAGCGATTTGGCCTTCATTCTCAGGTTGATATCCTTGGTGATCAGGATCACGGGCCTGGCCGATCCGTTCTTCTGGTGCAGGTAATCGGCGATGGCCAGTATCCGGTGGTCGGGTGTGTTTTCGGGGAAGGAAGCGGTAAGCTGACCGGAGGGTTTCTGGCCGGTGCAGATACTCAGTTTACCCTTTCCCCTGCCCAGCGATAATCCGCCGTTAAACAGTTTATCCCCACTGAGTTTATCCAGCTCCCTGGTAAATTCCCGGGCATGAAAATTGATAATATCGTTGCCCTTTTTAAAGCGGTCCAACTCCTCCAGAACTGTAATGGGTACTACGATATCGTGCTCATCGAAGTTATGGATGCATTTGTAGTCGTGGAGCAGGACGTTGGTATCCAGAACGAAGATTTTACGAATTTTTTTCTCAGCAGTTGCCATATTTCCCCTCTCATTACACTAACTTTACTTCAGTTGAGATTCATCTGAAGTTATTATTGTATCTGGCTTCAAAAATAGGTTTTTTTGCCCCTGCCGGGGCATCAAATTATTCACATTGAACCAAGTTTTACACACAGTTATGAACCGCTGCTGAGATGGAAAAACTGGACTATATACTGGATAGAAGAAGCATCCGCCGCTTTACCGGCAGGAAGATTGAAAGAAGTGAGATAAAAGCCCTTCTTACTGCTGCTATGTATGCCCCTTCGGCCGTCAACAGGCAACCCTGGCATTTTGTGGTCATCGATGAGCCCCGCCTGATGGAAAAGATCATGGAGATCCACCCCCATGCCCGCATGCTGCAAAGCGCTTCCCATGCCCTGGTGGTCTGCGGCGACGAGCAGCTGCAGCACGACGACGGATACGGGGTGGTAGACTGCGGTGCAGCCACTCAAAACATCCTGCTGGCGGCCCATACACTGGGCCTGGGTGCATGCTGGGTGGGACTTCATCCCAGGGAAGAGAGAAAGCGGTCTTTCTCCAGGCTGCTGCAACTTCCCTCCCATGTCTTCCCCTTTGCCATGGTTGCCCTGGGATATCCGGAAGAACAAAAACCAAGGCCGGAACGTTTTCATGCTGAAAAAGTAAAATACAACAGCTGGGACTCAGCCTATTTCCAGGAATGACCTACCAGGAAGCCATAGAATTTCTTTTCACTTCCCTGCCCATGTATCAGCGACTGGGCAAAGCGGCCTATAAAGACAATCTGGACAACACCCATAAACTGGATCAGGCCCTGGGGCATCCTCACCTTTCCTATCCCACCATCCACGTGGCAGGAACAAATGGCAAGGGATCGGTGAGCCATATGATCGCATCGGTCCTGCAGGCTTCCGGGTTAAAAACCGGTCTCTACACTTCGCCCCACCTGCTTGATTTCAGGGAGCGGATCCGGATCAACGGCCGGTGCATTCCCGAAAATGAGGTCACCGGCTTTGTCTCGGTGAACCAGGAGACCATCCGGAAGATCGAACCCTCCTTCTTTGAGATGACCGTAGCCATGGCTTTTGACTATTTCGCCAGGGAGCAGGTGGATGTGGCAGTGATCGAGACCGGACTGGGCGGCAGGCTGGACTCCACCAATATCATTACACCCGTCCTTTCCGTGATCACCAATATCTCCATGGATCATACAGAATTCCTGGGAACTCATCCCACCTCCATCGCCAGGGAAAAAGGGGGGATCATCAAGGAAAAAGTGCCGCTGATCATTGGGCGGGCCGAGTCGCCCACAGAGGAGGTATTGCTCTCCATGGCCAGGGAACGGAAGGCGGAGGTTACCTGTGCCAACCGGATCTACGAACCGCGGTTCAGGACTCTGAATAAGGATGGCAGCATGCAGCTCCGGATCGGAAAACCCATCAATGCCAGCCTGAGAACCATTAGCTGCGATCTGACCGGCGAGTACCAGCAGGAGAATATTATCACCGCACTTACAGCCCTCGAACGGCTACAGAAGCTGGACTGGAAGATCAGCGAAGCTCATTACCGGGAAGGATTCGCCTCGGTCACAAGCTCGACAGGGATCAAAGGCAGGTGGCAAACCATAGGCTACAACCCCAGAACAATCTGCGATACAGCTCATAACGTGGACGGAATCGCAACGGTGATCCGGCAGATCAAAGAGCTCCCGTGGCTCAGGCTCCATATGGTCTGGGGCATGGTTAGCGGTAAAGATCTGGATATGATTCTCCCCCTCCTCCCCGAAGAAGCTACCTACTATTTCACTCCTTCCTCCGTGCCAAGGTCCATGGATGCCCTGGAGCTCTCCCGGCGGGCACGGGAATTTGGTCTGAAAGGAAATCACTATTCAAAGGTGACAGAGGCCTTCGGAGCCGCGAAAACAGCGGCCGGCGTCAATGATTTGATCTTCATCGGGGGAAGTACCTTCGTGGTGGCGGACCTGCTGTTAATGAAAATTTAACTTACTTTGCCTCGCAAATCAGTGGGTGAGTCCTATGCCATATAAAGAGATATGCTTCAGTGCCATGGAGGCGGTCAAAAAGGCAGCTGCCTATGTCAGGGAGCAGCACGAAAACCGGGCGGATCTGACCATTGAAGTGAAGGGAAGACAGAATTTTGTCACTGAAGTGGATAAAAAGGCCGAAGAGATCCTGGTATCGGAACTTTCGGATTTGCTGCCCGAGGCGGGATTCATCGCCGAAGAAGGGACGGCCAGCAGGCAGGGGGACAGGTACAACTGGGTGATCGACCCCGTCGATGGTACCACCAACTTTATTCATGGCGTTTTCCCTTTTGCCATAAGCTTGGGACTCACCGAGTACGGGGAAGTGGTAGCCGGGATCATTTACGAATTTGGCCTGGATGAATTCTTTTATGCCTGGAAAAACGGAGGAGCCTGGCTCAATGGATCCCCGGTCCGGGTAAGTGCGGTGGACCTGGTGGATCAGGCGCTTATAGCCACAGGTTTCCCCTATACCAATTTCAAGTACCTGGAGCAATTTATGCGGAGCATGGAGCACTTCATGAAAAACTCTCACGGGCTCCGGCGACTGGGTTCCGCGGCCACGGACATGGCCTATGTGGCCTGTGGCCGTTACGACGCTTTCTACGAGTACGGGCTCCATCCCTGGGATGTGGCCGCCGGCATCCTCCTGGTCAAAGAAGCCGGCGGGGTGGCCTCCGACTTCACGGGCCAGGGGGATCCGCTGTTCGGGGAACATCTTGTTTGCAGCAACCAAAAGATATTCAAAGAGTTCCAGTCGGTCATCCAGAAAATTATGCTGTCGCCATGAAATTAGTATCCATTGTTATCCTGAACTGGAACGGAAAAAGATACCTGGAACAGTTTTTACCGGCTCTGGTGCAGCATTCTTCTTATCCCGGGGCCGAGATCGTTGTGGCCGATAATGGTTCGGACGACGGCTCCCTCTCCTTCCTGAACAAAGAGTATCCCGCCATCCGGATCATCGAACTGGGGAAGAACTTCGGATTCAGCGGGGGATATAACCGGGCGCTGGAGCAGGTCGATGCCAGCTACGTGCTTCTGCTGAACTCCGATATTGAGGTCACCGAAGGCTGGCTGGAACCATTGCTGGAGCAGATGCAAGGGGATTCGTCCGTGGCAGCCTGTACCCCCAAGATCCTGGATTTCAAACGAAAAACCTTTTTTGAATACGCCGGCGCTGCAGGCGGGTATCTGGACAGGTACGGCTACCCCTTCTGCCGGGGACGCATCTTCGACCACCTGGAGGAGGACCGTGGCCAGTATAACCATGCCAGCGATATATTCTGGGGGTCCGGTGCCTGCCTGATGATCCGGACAAATCTGTACAGAGAATCGGGGGGACTGGATGAACAGTTTTTTGCCCATATGGAGGAGATCGATCTCTGCTGGAGGCTCCAGCGGATGGGGTACCGGATCCGTTTTGTTCCCTCCTCCCGCGTATACCACGTGGGCGGAGCCACCCTTCAGCGGGAAAATCCTTTCAAAACCTTCCTCAATTTCAGAAATAACCTGCTTCTGCTCTATAAAAACCTTCCCGCCCAGGGCCGGGGCAGAACGCTTTTTATCAGGATGGTCCTGGATGGCATTTCGGCCCTCCGCTTCCTGTTCCGGGGAGCATTCAAAGACTTCGGGGCCGTAGTTCGGGCTCATCTGGCCTTTTATGGGATGAAATCTTCCTATAAAGGGATGAAAAACAAGAACAAATACAAGGAAAATCGCGTTATTGTTAGCGGAATCTATCCGGGTAGCATCGTGCTGGACTTTTTCCTGAAAAACAAAAGAAAATTTAGTGATCTGGACCAGCAGTTCAGATCCCTTTAACCTGCAGAACTGCTTCCAGATAAAACGAATAAAATGACTTGATGGACGCTTATAAAAAATACATACCGGAAGAAGTTACCAATCTTCCCCTGATGCTGAAAAACAGTGTAAAACTCTATCCGTCCCGTCCGGCCCTGACCAGCGTGGATGGCACCTCCTATAGCTATGAGGAGCTGGACGTCGCGTCTCAGCATGTGGCCGTGATGTTGAAAAGCGCCGGTGTCAGCAATGGTGACAACGTGGCTATCCTGGCCGAGAACAATCCCCACTGGGGAATCGCCTATTTTGGCACCCTGATCTGCGGGGCAACCACCGTGCCCATCCTTCCCGATTTCCAGGCCTCCGAAGTGCGTCCCATCCTGGAGCATGCCGCGGTAAAAACAGTGTTTATTTCCGGAAAACTGATCTCCCGGCTGAACGAGGGACTGCCTCCGACCGTGGAGATGGTGATTAATACGGACGATTTTCAGCTGCTGAGTATTCAGAAAGGGGTGGTTTCAGATGCTTCAGGAAAACCGGGTAAATTAAAAAAACTGAAGGAAGAGACCAGGATTTCAGCAGGACAGAAAGGCTTTTATGAGGCTGAAGGAGAGGCGCTGGCATCCATCATCTATACTTCGGGAACTACCGGGCGCTCCAAGGGAGTGATGCTGACCCACACCAATATTCTGAGCAACGCGGTGCAATCGGGCACCGTCCACCAGGTGGTGTACGAGGATCGCTTTCTCTCCGTACTGCCGCTGGCACATACCTATGAATGTACCATTGGCATGATGGTTCCGCTGCTCAACGGAGCTTTGGTCCAATACATCGACAAGGCCCCTACCGCTGCCGTGCTGGGTCCGGTATTGAAAAAGCTGAAACCGACCACCATGCTGACGGTTCCGTTGATTATTGAAAAAATTTACCGCTCCACCATCAAACCCAAACTTACCAAGTCGGCCCCCATGCGCCTGCTTATGAAATTCGGGCCCACCCGGAAGTTGCTCTCCAGAGCGGCCGCCTCCAAGCTAATGGCTTTCTTTGGCGGAGAGCTGCGTTTCTTTGGCGTAGGGGGCGCTCCCCTGGCTCCTGACGTGGAAAAGTTCCTTCTGGAAGGTGGTTTTCCCTATGCCATCGGCTACGGACTTACCGAAACATCGCCCTTGGTGGCGGGATTTAGTCCCGCCAATGCGGTCTTCCATTCGGTCGGGAAAGCGATGGAAGGGGTGACTGTCCGGATTGAAAATCCCGATCCTGTTACCAAAGAGGGTGAAATTGTGGTACGTGGCTCCAATGTTATGAAGGGCTACTATAAGGATGAAGAGAAGACCCGCGAAGTATTCACAAAGGATGGATATTTCCGCACGGGCGATCTGGGCATCATCGATAGCAAGGGTATTATCTATATCAAGGGACGTTCCAAAAATATGATCCTGGGCCCCAATGGCGAGAATATCTATCCGGAGGAGATCGAAGCGGTACTCAACAGCAGGGAGATTGTCAGTGAATCACTGGTTATGGAATACAAAGGAAAACTGACAGCCAGGGTGCACCTGAAGATGGATGCACTTGAGGAGCAGCTTCATCACCTGAAAGAGAATGCGGGTGAATTTCAGAAGCAACTTCAGAAAAAAGTCGACGAGGTGCTGAACGAGCTGAGGAACCATGTCAACCAGCATGTAGCCCGAAACTCAAAACTGCACATGATCATACAGCAGGTGAAACCCTTCGAAAAGACTGCCACTCAAAAGATCAAAAGATTCCTTTACAAATAGAACTTTCTATACCGTTGAGAGCAGATTATCGAGGTTTTCAAAGCGGGTCTGATAATCGTCCATGGATCGCCGAATCAGATCCATGGCCTCTTCCCTCCCATAGACGTGGGTAATCTCCACGTCGGCAGGATTACCCGGCAGGTCCTTATAGGTTAGAAAATAGTGTCTGAGCCTGTTGACCACCTTTGGAGGCAGATCCGATACATCCCGGTAATCCTCGTAAAGTGCATCGTTATTCATCACGGCGATTAACTTGTCATCGGCCTGGTTATTGTCGATCATCCGGAATCCGCCTATGGGGCGGGCCCTGACCAGGATATCCCCGTGAGAGATCTGTTTTTCGGTCAGCACACAGATATCCAGGGGATCCGAATCGCCCACAATCATCTCATTCCCGGTCTTTTCCCGGCTAAGCTCTGCCACCCGCTCACCACTGAAGGTCTGTGGAATAAAGCCATAGAGGGCAGGAACAGAATTGGAGTATTTCTGGGGCCGGTCGATTTTCAGATAGCCCGAGACCTTGTCCACCTCATACTTTACCGTATCGGTGGGTACCATTTCAATAAAGCTTATCACAAGCTCGGGGGCATCCGGCCCGATCTCCACTCCGTGCCAGGGATGACTCTTGTAACGCAGTCCCATCAGCTTTCCGATGGGATCCATCAATTTGTTCGCCATAATAGTATTTGTTTGCCTGCCATGCAAGCCTCGTTCCTTATTCGGTAAGCAGTGATCTCAAAGCTTCCAGTTCCATAACCCGGCTCCCTTTTAGCAGGATATGATATCCTTCGGGTCTCTCCTGCCTGAGACTTTCCTCCAGTTCACTTCTCCTGCGAAAAACAGACAGCTTGCCGGAAGGTTCACCCGCTTCGTAAAAATTTGGTCCCACCAGCAACACCCGGTCCACCTTCAGGGTAGCAATCCACCTCAGCAAATCCTGGTGTTCGGACAGGGAGGCCTCACCCAGCTCAGCCATATCTCCCAGGATGAGCATCACCGGAGAGGTGGCAAACTCCAGCAGCCCCCCGATGGCCTCCCTCATGCTGCTGGGATTTGCATTGTAGGAATCCAGAATCACCTGGTTTCGCCCCCCTTCAAGCATCTGGGATCTTTGATTTTCAGGGATATAAGCCGAAATGGAATCTGCAATGGCAGCTCCCGGGATTCCAAAATATAAACCGGTACCTGCTGCATAAAGGATGTTCTGCAGGTTGTAAGCCCCCACCAGCCGGGTAGAGAAGGAGTAGATCTGATCCCCGATCACCAGTTCCACTTCCAGAAAGGGGTTCTGCTTCACCAGCTTCACCTCCACAGGCAACTCTCCGCCTGGAGCAATCACTCTGCGCTTCACACCCATCTCCTCCGCCCGGCGGATCAGGTCCTTGTCTCCACCATCGATAATGGCATCCCCCCCGTGTCCGGCCAGGTAGGAATAGAGCTCACTCTTGGCATCAAGAACCCCCTGCAGGGAACCAAAGCCCTCCAGATGCGCCTTGCCCACATTGGTAATCAATCCGACATCCGGAGCTGCAATCCTGGCCAGTTGTGCAATCTCTCCCGGATGATTGGCCCCCATCTCCACAATGGCCAGCTCCTCCCTGTCCAGTGTAAGCAGTGTAAGCGGCACACCGATATGATTATTCAGATTACCCCGGGTGGCTATCAGGCTATAGCCCTTCGACAGCACGGAAGCCAGGAGCTCCTTCGTTGTTGTTTTCCCGTTGCTGCCTGTAATGGCTACCAAGCGGGGTGCACGATGCTTTCGATGGTACCAGGCCAGTTTCTGAAGCTCCAGAAGAACAGATGGCACCAGCAAAACCCGGTCCGATCCTTCTAAATCATCCCGCTCCGTGACGGCCAGCCTGCACCCCTTACTCAGTGCCTCTTTCACAAAAATATTCCCGTCAAACTGCTCCCCCCGGAGTGCAAAGAAGATAGATCCTTCGGGATTCCTGCGAGTATCGGTACATATACCCGTGGATTCAAGAAACGCCTTATAAATGTTCTCTGTGGACATCTTGTTGTGATCATAAAAACGGGGGCTGCTTTTCGAAAAAACAGCCCCCGGATCTCTTTGATTCAAGTATCTTTAAAACCCTGTTGGCGTTCCCACGCGGATCATGGCGCACCGGAATCCAAGATCATCTCTGGATTCTGTTTCTACCAGGAAGCGGCGCTCGCCGGGACTCAACCAGTAGGCCCTGTCTCTCCACGATCCTCCTTTATATACCCGGGTCTGGTCGTTCAGCAAGGACATTCTCTCCGATTCCGTATTGACGTACATGCTGCTTGAACCATCGTATTCTGCCTGACTTCTCTCCCCCTGCTCAAATACCGATTCCTTGTCTCCGTCCCTGTAGTTCCGGTAATCTGATTTACGGTAGTTCATACGTCCCTGGAGGTCTGCCTCTTCAACGGGCTCCCTTTGTATATGTCCAAGACTGTCAATCATGGGAGATCCGTTGGCATCCAGAGCTAGCTGATCGAACTGATTTCCTCTGTAGGGCCTGAAATCCGAAACATCCTGGGAGGAGAGCGGACGATATACATCCTGAACCCATTCATTTACGTTCCCTGCCATACAGTAGAGCCCGTAATCATTGGGCCAGTAAGACTTCACCGGAACGGTGATAGAACCTCCGTCGTTCAGGCTTCCTGCTATACCCATCATATCTCCCTTGCCCCGAACGAAATTTGCTCGCATTTTTCCCATATCCCTGGGATTATCATTCCTCAGGTTATGTCCGTTCCATGGGTAGGTTCTGCGCTCCCAGAGCAGTTCATCCACGGTGTTCCCGACAAGTCCAAGGGCGGCATACTCCCACTCTGCCTCGGTTGGCAGCCGGTACCTGGGAAGCAGGATTCCATCTTCCATATTGATCAGCCTCGACTCCACGTTGGGATTCAGGCTGGGCTGGGGATTAATGATATTGGGAGTGTAGAGCCCATAAATATAGGCCTCCGTATTAAAGTTCCTTTCATCCTGCTGGTCGGTCGATAACTCAATATGACCCATATCCACCAGGAGCATTTCATTGACCCGGTCGGTCCTCCAGATGCAGTAATCCTGTGCCTGGAGCCAGTTAACCCCCACCACCGGATACTCATTAAATGAAGGATGGCGATAGTAGTACTCCACGTAGGGCTCATTAAAAGCCATGGGATCGCGCCATACCAGCGTATCGGGCATGGCAGCTCTTACTACCTGGGGATTATTCATCCCGAAAACACGACTTAACCAGTTAACATACTCCCTGTAATCCACATTGCGTACTTCTGTGATATCAATGTAAAAGGAACTTATAGTCACCCTGCGGGGCATATTGTTCCATTCAAACAACACATCATCCTGGGTCTTGCCCATGGTAAAAGTACCTCCTTCAATGAGGGTCAGGCCCGGGCCAGTCTCTTGTTCTGCGGCAGTTTTAACCTCGAATCCTCCGTTTTCCGGATCATTATAATCCCATCCGGTGGTTGTCGAGACATTGCCTGATGAGGTCAGATCCTTTCCTCCACATCCCCAAAGCATCAGTGCAATTAGCAATACAGGGAACAGTCTCATCATCATTTTCATGGCTTCTTGTTTTTCAATTATAACTTTACTACAAATTAACTTTCAAAAAAAAACTTCTAACAAAACTAACTAAATTTTAGGACATTTTATTGCCCTGTGTTTCGTCGATTTGTTAAGGTTTTCAAATATAACCACCATCGATAATTCATGCGCCCCAAGCGCCGGAATATGCAAATCGGGTGGTGAGAGTTTGGCATCATAACTGTACCGGATCCTGAATTGTCCGTTACCATAGCCTGCAGAGAAGATTACGGTGCCATAAGAGAACAGAAGGTCCTGCCTGAACCAGGCACCTAAAACAAGCCCCCTGTAAAGTACTTCCAATCCATAATTCAATTGTTGATAAATATCCTGTTGAATGAAAACCAGGTTGGGTGACAGCTCCAATATTTCTTTCCCCAATCGTCTTTCATATACCGGAATCAGAGCTCCGAAATGAGCCGTATATCTTCTCGACAACCTGGTGTTTGGATCCTCTGAAGGAGAGGAATAGGGCTCCAGAAGATGATGAACAGCCACGCCTCCGAAAAAACTCTTGTAAAAAGCACCAAAACCCAGGGCAAAATCCGGAAATAATTTTGAATACGGGGTAAGTATCGTGGTTCCTGCTCCGCTCAGATCCGAAGGCAGCACCAGATCTGTGGGATCCATGTTCCTCTGCCCCACCGAAGCCTGAAATCCTCCGCTAACCATCAGAGCAGAAGAGACTCGAAGGTGATAGGCATAAATGGCATCCAGCGAAAGCGTATTGAATACTCCACCTCCCTGACGGTCGTTGTTCAGATGGACTCCGACCCCGCCCTGCAGGGCTTCTATATATTTATCAAAGGATGCATGGTAGGTCACATAGGGATTGGTGGCTCCCGGCCATTGATTCCGGTATCCCAGATACACTTTTGCAGGTCCCTCTACCCCTGCCATGGCAGGATTCATATAAAGTGGATTGGCATAGAATTGCGAAAAAGCAGGATCCTGAGAATCGGCATCGGTGTAGAGCATGATCAGGATTCCTGCCATCCATATCCATAAACCTTGTTCTTCTGCAACCTTTCTCACCATTAATCTGTTATAAACTACAGGACTCAAATTTCCTTATGATCTTCCATTCTATCATGCTTTCAAAACATACATCCGGCCTGCTATCTTGTAAGGTTCATATACTATCAACGTCAGAATCACCGTTTAAATACATATTTTAGCAGCTGTTTGCACTTTTTTATGAGAAAACTCTTTTTCCTCATACTTTTTCACCCTGTAATCCTGCTCTATTCTCAGTCTGAAACTATTAATATTCAGTGGAATAGAGAGGATGCTTCCCCAAGCTTTCCCTTTGCATTATACGAGGAATGTGAGAATACGTTACCATATTTCACAAGAAAAATCAATTGGACTGCCCCGGGAATGCTTCCAAAGGTTGATATAAGGGTTGAGAAAACCACTAAAATAGAGGAAACGATCCTCGGCCAAATGGATATATCCCATCTGACCGAGCGTCCGCTGCTGGAGTATTCCCTGGTCAGGGAAGCCGGGTTTCCCCGGGTAATTATAAAGGTACTGCCATTTGTGAGGATGGCCGACGGTAGCGTGCACCGGGTCGACTCTTTTGAGATCGATCTGGAGCAGGAAGCTGCCCTGGCACCTCTGAAGAGTGCCAGGGCCGGAAGCTGGGCAGAACACTCCCTGCTGGCCTCGGGCAGGTGGTTCCGGGTTTCGGTCGGGGAAAGCGGCATTCATAAATTAAGCTATGAACAGCTCCTGGAAATAGGGCTCGACAATCCCGCCTCGGTCAGGGTATTTGGTTCTGGTGCCAGTTTGCTTCCGGAGCAGTATTCGCTGGGCTGCACAGACGACCTGGAAGCGGTTCCCCTCCATATCCACAAAGGGACGGATGGGATATTCGGACCCGGCGATCATATTCTCTTCTACGCTACAGGGCCTGTGCACTGGCAGTATGATGAAATGAGCGGCATGTACCTGCACCACCTGCACAGCTATTCCCGGAAAGGTCATTATTTCCTGACCGACAGCCAGGGAGCCTCTGCTCCTCCCGAAGATGCTGAACTGAGTACCGGCGCATCCACCCATACAGTAAGCTCCTATGATTACCGTGATTATCACGAAGAAGAGACCTATAACCTGATTCAATCGGGCAGAGAGTGGTACGGTGATGTATTCAGTGTAAACCTTTCCGGGCTTTATCCCTTTCACCTGGAAGGAAGGATGGAAGGGGAGCCGGTCCGCATCCGGACCGTTGCCGCTGCCCGGTCGGGGGTCAGCTCCACCTTTTCCATCAGCGCACACAATGAATTACTGGGAACCATTTCCGTGAGCGGTACAAACCTGAGTCATTATACTTCCACCTATGCCTATGAATCGGCCGGAACCTTCAGCTATCTGCCCGAATGGGATGAGCTGGACGTGAAAGTAAGCTACAACCGTCCCGATTCCAACTCGGAGGGCTGGCTGAACTCCATCTGCATCAATGGCCGGTCGGAGCTGTCATTCTCAGGCAGTCAGCTTGCCTTCAGAGACTCCCGGAGCGCCGGGCCCGGAAATATCAGTCAGTTCCTGCTGGACGAAGCCACAGAAGACATCCTCATCTGGGAGATCACCGATCCGCAGCACCCGAAAAACATTGGCTATGCCCTGGAGGGCTCTGTGGCCCGGTTTACCATGGAAACCAATGATCACAGAGAATTTATTGCTTTCAGGCCGGAGGGAAATTATCCGGTCCCTGACTTTACAGGTGACGGGCTGGGACTGTTGGGAAACCAGGACCTCCACGGATTGAGTCACCCGGAAATGGTCATTCTTACACCGGAGCTGTTTCTTGAAGAGGCAAACAGGCTTGCCATGTTCCGCAGGGATAACGACGGGATGGAGGTGGCGGTAGTCACACAGCAGCAGGTATTCAATGAGTTCTCATCAGGAACGCCCGATGTGACGGCCATACGTAATTTCATGAAGATGTTTTACGACCGTTCCGGAGCGACGGGCAACAGCTGCCGTTATCTCCTCCTGCTGGGCGACGGATCCTATGACAACCGTGGCAGTGATGAGAAACAGTACAACACCAACCTGATTCTCACCTACCAGTCGGAAGAGTCCCTCTCCCCCACCGGCTCTTATGTTTCCGATGATTACTTTGGACTGCTCGATACCGATGAACGGATGTATGACGGACTCCTGGACATAGGGATCGGACGTCTCCCGGCATCTGACCGGGAAGAGGCCGCCGCCCTGGTGGATAAAATCATAGCCTATGGGGATCCCGACAGGCAGGGGAGCTGGAGAAACCAGCTCTGCTTTATCGGAGACGATGAAGATTCCAACATCCATATGCGGCAGGCCGATGAGCTGGCCACCTATGTAAACGATCGATACTCCGCCTATAACATCCAGAAGATTTATCTGGATGCCTATCCCCAGGAGGAGCTCTCCACCGGTCCCAGTTATCCGGAAGTAACCCGGGCCGTGAACGACCAGGTACACCGGGGAGCGCTGATCATCAACTATACCGGGCATGGGGGAACCCAGGGGCTGGCCCATGAGAAGATCCTTACCTCCAATGACATTCGTGACTGGAAGAATAAAAAGATGCTGCCCCTGTTTATGACTGCCACCTGCGAATTCAGCAGGTATGACCAGTACAACCGGGCCGAAGATCTGGAGATCACTTCGGGAGGCGAACAAATACTCCACAACACGGAGGGCGGCGGAATCGGATTGTTTACGACCACCCGGCTGGTTTACTCCGGACCCAACCACGCGCTGAATGAACGCTTCTATGAAGTGGTGTTTGAGAAAAATGCGGACCAGCAGAACTACCGGCTGGGCGATATCATTGTTTATAGTAAGAACAACACCGGGGCGGGGATCAACAAACGTAACTTTACCCTGCTGGGAGATCCCTCCCTGCGACTCAGCTATCCCGGGAACAGGGTCTTAACCGACTCCATCAATGGCTCTCCGGTATCCATGGAGATCGACACCCTGTCCGCCCTGCAGTGGGTAAGCATTGCGGGTCACCTGGAAAGCCAGGACAGTCTCCTTTTATCCGGTTTTGAGGGCAAGATCTACCCAAGAATATTTGATAAGGAGAGAAGCATAGAGACCCTTTCCAACGACGGCGGACCGGTGTTTACCTTCAGCGCCCGGAACAATATCCTTTACAGCGGAGAAGCCACGGTGAGCCAGGGCCGTTTCAACTTCGGGTTCTACATGCCCAAGGATATCAACTATGCATACGGACCGGGGAAGATCTCCTACTACAGCACGAACCAGGAGATCGACGCCCACGGATCCTTCGAAGATTTCAGCGTGGGAGGAATCAGCAGCGGCCATGTCACGGATAGTGAGCCCCCTGTCGTCGATCTTTTTTTGAATGACTCCTTTTTTATATCCGGAGGGATCACCGACCCCGATCCGCTTCTGCTGGCTTATGTTTCAGACAGCTACGGGATCAATACCACCGGGAACGGCATCGGTCACGACCTGACAGCCACCCTGGATGATGATCGTATCTCCTCGGTTATCCTTAATGAATTTTACCAGGCAAATACCAACAGCTACAATTCAGGGATCGTCAGCTACCCCTACAGCAATCTGGAGCCTGGAAAGCATACGGTCACTTTGAAAATCTGGGACATCCATAATAACTCCACCGAAAAGAGCATCGATTTTATGGTGGTGGACTCGGAGGAGATGCTCATGGAGCAGATTTACAACTACCCCAACCCCTTTTTCGACCGTACCTGGTTCAGTATCGCCCATAACCGGCCCGACAGCCAGCTCAGGCTGGTGCTGAGCATCTACAGTCTCTCCGGGGAGATGGTCCGGCTTATCGATATGCAGGTCAACTCCCCGGGTTACCGGCTGGAACCGCTGATGTGGGATGGTACCTCCTCCGGGGGAACGGAGATGGGAGGTGGTGTTTATATCTACCGGGCGACACTGAGCACGGAAGAAGGAGAAGTAGCAAGCTCTTCCGGAAAACTGATTATTGCACGTTAAAGCCAGAAAAATAATGCCAGCAACAAATAATAAAACAAGCCGGATTACGTACTAATAAACATGGGCCCGATACCCGTGTACAACATTTATGATTATGCTATATTTGCAGACAGATACCTTAAAGATGGGATTAAAAATAAAAGCAGCGTCGATAGCGCTTGCAGGCGCTTTGTTTATACTGTTTAACACGAATATATCAGCACAGATAACCACCGGTGAACTTGGAGGGGCCGAACCCGTGCTCAATGCCATTCAGACGGCCGTACCCTTTCTGACCATTGCTCCCGACTCCCGGTCCGGAGCCATGGGAGATGTGGGAGCCGCCACCACCCCGGATGTCAATTCTCAACACTGGAACATAGGGAAATACGCCTTCGTCGACAGCAAAGGGGGCTTTGCCATCTCCTATACCCCCTGGCTGCGGAACCTGATCCCCGATATTAACCTGGCTTACCTGACCGGCTTCTTCCGGGTGGATGAACAGCAGGTGATCAGTACCTCGCTGCGCTATTTTTCCCTGGGAAATATCACCTTTACCAATATTGACGGGAGTTTCGCCGGACAGCACAATCCCAACGAATTTGCCGTGGATGCCGGGTATTCCAGGCTCTTTACCGATAACTTTTCCGGGGGGATCGCCTTTCGCTTTATCCGCTCCGATCTCACCAGCGGTCAGCAGACCTCGGACGGACAGGCCACCCGGGCAGGGATCTCCTTTGCAGCAGACCTGGGATTCTACTATCAGAACCAGGTGAATATAGGCAGCAGCGACGGGGAGTGGGCTGCGGGGATCAGCCTGACCAATATGGGAACCCCGATCTCCTACTCGGTGGATGCCGATAAAACCCCCATTCCCACTAACATGCGGATCGGCGGACGATTCAGCTACAACATTGACGAATACAATACCATCTCCTTTAACATGGACCTGAATAAGCTGCTGGTCCCCTCCCCTCCGGCATTTAACGATTCCATATACGCGGAAACCGGTGAGCTGGTGGTGGAACGGGGAAAAGAAACCCCGGGCTCCACCGTACTTGGGATGGTTCAGTCCTTTTACGACGCTCCGGGAGTACTCCGCAACAACGGCAACTACAGTACCCTGGTCGAGGAGTTGAATGAAATTTCCTACAGTGCCGGTGTGGAATACTGGTACCGGAGCCAGTTTGCCCTCCGGACAGGCTACTTTCACGAGCACTCCACCAAAGGGAACCGGAAATACTTCACTCTGGGTGTGGGCCTGCAGCTTAATGTGTTCGCCCTCGATTTTGCCTACCTGGTGCCGACCAACGGACAGAACAGTCCGCTGGCCAATACCCTCCGCTTTACGCTGAGCTTTAACTTTGCGGACCTGGACCTATAAACACAGAGTCATGAATTTCCGGGTTGGTTTCGGATATGATGTACATCGTCTGGAGAAGGGGATCCCCTTCTGGCTGGGAGGAGTTCAGATTGAACATGATAAAGGATCCGTGGGCCACTCCGATGCCGATGTTTTGCTCCATGCCATTTGTGATGCCATCCTGGGGGCAGCGGCCCTGGGGGATATAGGAACTCATTTCCCCGATACCGATCCGGCTTACAAGGGAATTGCCAGTTCCAGGCTGCTGCGTAAAACCGGAGAACTTCTGGCCTCCAGGGGATTCGCCATCGGAAATATCGACAGTACCATCTGTCTGCAGGTCCCAAAAGTAAAGCCCTATATTCCCCGAATGCAAAAGGAAATTGCGAGACAGCTCGGCCTTCAGGAGAGCCAGGTATCCGTCAAGGCCACCACCGAGGAGAAGCTGGGATTCACCGGAAGCGAAGAAGGGGTTTCGGCCTATGCGGTGGTGCTGATCCACATCCCCTGACCGGCCGGTACCAGCCTGCTTACCGCCTGTTAATAATGGTTCCAAATTATCTGTTTCCCTGTTTCCCGATTGCGCGGGATTGGCTATCTTTGTCGGATTAAAATCAACAAGTCATTTTGTCAGTATCAAAAAAAACAGTGGTTCTGGGTGCCAGTCCCAATCCGGTCAGGTTTTCACATAAGGCTGTAAAAAGCCTGTTGCGGCACGACCAGGAAGTGGTGGCCGTGGGCTTCCGGGAGGGTCTGATCGTGGATCAGGAAATCCTGGTGGGCCAGCCACCTGTTGAAGGGGTTCACACGGTATCCGTCTACATTGGCTCGTCGAGGCAGGCCGACTACTATGATTATATCATTTCCCTGAAACCCAAACGGGTGATTTTTAATCCGGGAACAGTCAATCCGGAGTTTATGGCCCGCCTGAAAAGGGAAGGGATCGAACCGGTGGCCGAGTGCATGCTGGTTTTGCTTAACGAGGATGAGTATTAATATGGAAGCCATTTACCATCTCCGGGAGCTGCAGGATAAGATTGCAGATCAGAAAGGGGTCTTGATTTATTTCTCCAGCGAGGCCTGCTCAGTTTGCAAGGTGCTCAGGCCCAAAGTGAAAGAGCTCCTGAAAAAGCACTTTCCCCGGATGACGGCCCTCTATGTGGATATCGAAAAGAGCCCGGTAATCTCCGGTCAGTTCAGGGTTTTTACCATTCCCACCATCCTGATATATTTTGACGGGAAAGAGCAGGTCCGCTACAGCAGGAACATCAGCATGCAACAGCTGGAACAATCTCTTTCCAGGCCCTATCAACTGGTTTTTGAAGATTGATCAGTCTCTTCCAGCAGCTTCTCGTCCACCAGGTTTGGCAGAGTAACCTGTAACAGCGGAGTGCGTTCCATCTCCCTTTTGATAGCCCGGATCGCTCCTTCATTTCTGGCCCAGCTTCTTCTGGCAATACCGTTGTTCACATCCCAGTGAAGCATGCCATCCAGCCTGCGGTCCGCCTCGGGTGTCCCATCCAGTAAGATCCCAAATCCACCGTTGATAACCTCCCCCCAGCCTACTCCGCCTCCATTGTGCAGGGAAACCCAGGTAGCTCCCCGGAAGGCATCCCCGATCACATTCTGAACAGCCATATCGGCGGTAAAAGCCGAACCGTCGTAAATGTTGGAAGTCTCCCGGTAAGGAGAATCCGTGCCTGAAACATCGTGATGATCTCGTCCCAGGACTACCGGTCCCGAGATCTCCCCCTCCCGGATGGCGCGGTTGAATGCTTTTGCGATGGCAATTCGTCCCTGACTGTCGGCATAAAGGATCCGGGCCTGGGAGCCCACCACCAGGCGATGACCCTCGGCCTCCCTGATCCAGTGCAGATTGTCCTCCATCTGAGTGCGGATCTCATCGGGAGCCTCCACTGCCAGCTGCTCCAGCACCCCGGCCGCAATACGGTCGCTAAGCGCCAGATCCCGGGGGTCCGACGAGGTGCAGACCCACCTGAAAGGGCCAAATCCATAGTCAAAGAAAAGCGGTCCCATGATGGCCTGTACATAGGACTGGTAGCGGTAGCTTCCATCCTCCCTGAATACATCGGCCCCGGCCCTCCCCGACTCCAGCAAAAAGGCATTTCCGTAGTCCCAGAAGTACATGCCCTTTTTCACCAAGCCGTTAACCGCCCTGACATGCCTCCGAAGCGACTTATATACCTCCTCTTTAAAGCGTCCTGGTTCCCCGGCCATCATCCGGTTTGCCTCATCAAAATCCATTCCAGCCGGATAGTATCCACCGGCAAAGGGATTGTGCAGGGAGGTCTGGTCGGATCCCAGTTCCACCGGAATATTTTCTTCCAGAAAATACTCCAGCAGGTCCACCACATTCCCCTGATAGGCCAGGGAAACTGCCTCCTTCTTTTGCCGTGCCTTCTTCACTCTTTTTGCCAGAAGATCCAGATCCGTAAAAACCTCATCCACCCAGCCCTGGGAAAAACGCATGGCTGTAGCCCTGGGGTTCACTTCTGCCACCACACATATCCCCCCCGCAATCACGGTGGCTTTAGGCTGTGCACCCGACATCCCGCCCAGTCCTGAGCTCACAAAAACCTTTCCCCTCAGACTTCCATCTCCCCCTTTTAACATAAGCCTGGCCGCATTCATGACTGTAATGGTCGTTCCATGAACGATGCCCTGGGGCCCGATATACATAAAAGAGCCGGCGGTCATCTGGCCATACTGGGATACCCCCAGAGCATTCATCCGCTCGTACTCATCCTGTCCCGAATAATTGGGGATTACCATCCCGTTGGTCACCACCACCCTGGGGGCTTCCCGGTGCGAAGGGAAGAGCCCCATGGGATGTCCGGAATAAAGCACCAGGGTCTGTTCGTCGCTCATTTCCGCCAGGTACTTCATGACAAGACGGTACTGGGCCCAGTTCTGAAAGACCGCTCCGTTGCCTCCGTAAGTGATCAGCTCGTCGGGATGTTGAGCCACCCTGGGATCCAGGTTGTTATTCAGCATCATCATAATGGCTCCTGCCTGCCTGGATCTCCAGGGATAAGCTTCCAGGTTCCGGGCCGAAATAGCATAGGCAGGTTTGTAACGGTACATGTAAATCCTTCCATAGCGCTCCAGTTCCTCTGAAAACTCCCTGACCAGGAGAGCATGCTGCTGCCCGGGAATATACCGGAGGGCGTTGCGCAATGCCAGCTTCTTCTCCCCGGCTGTTAGAATATTTTTTCTTTTGGGGGCATGATTCAGACCGGGACCGGGCCCTTGCTCCGGCGGCAGCTGTGCGGGGATCCCTTCCAGAACTGCAGCCTTGAATTCATCACTGTTCATCTCCTTTAGTTTCATGGTAGAATTGATTCTCCTCGCAGCAAGCTGCGAGGAATCATCGATTAATTGTTTATTTTAAATGTGCTCGCTTACCCCGCAGCAGAGCTACGGGGAATGCGCTCGCGCAATTCAAAAGTACAAAATTCGAAATCCTGTCCGGCCGGTAAAACGGGGTTTTACAACAGGTGTTTCAGGCATAGCCTGGCAGGAAGTCTTCAGGACCGGGGGATATAACAGCTGGCTTCCTCCCCGAACCAGGCTTTTCTGTTCCTGGCAAGCAGCCTGTAAACCGCATCTCTGATCAAAGGGGGGACCAGAAAGAAAATTCCCAGCATGGGCCAGGGAAAACGCAGATAAAGCGCGATCCTCAGAATGGCCCCCGAGCGTTCGTACTTTTTCCCGTTCATGATCAGAAGAAGCGTATCACTCCGATGGCCGCTCCCCCGGGGCTTATCGGGATCTCCCTCCGGGTTCCCCACCGGCGGAACAGGCAGCAGCTGCAAGGGAACAAAAGAGAAACGTTTCCGTGGATCATTCCGGATGATCCATCGGACCGACCTGCTGCAGAGCCTGCAATAGCCATCATAATATACCGTCCGGCCCTCCTTCATAAACAAATAACAAGTGTGCCGGTCAAAGGTTGTTTTAATCGATTTTTCACCGATATTTTACCTTTCCCGGAAGCTATCGCGGGACATTGTATATATTTACTCTTTCTAAACTGCAAACGATAAATACAGATTCATATGAAAAAGAAGAACAGAACCTGGCTTATTATTGGCATTGTTGTTGTAATTGCCATTCTCTGGGGAGTACAGAAATACAACGGATTCGTGGTCCTGGAAGAGGGTGTAACCGGTCAGTGGGCCAACGTGGAGAATGTCTACCAGCGCCGGGGCGACCTGATCCCTAACCTGGTCAATACCGTCAGGGGCTATGCCGATTTTGAACAGGAGACCCTTACGCAGGTTATTGAGGCACGTGCCAAAGCCACCAGTGTGACTATCGATCCGGGCAACCTGAGCCCGGAATCACTGGCTTCCTTTCAGCAGGCCCAGGATGGATTGAGTTCTGCCCTGTCCAGGCTGCTGGTTACCATTGAACGCTATCCCGATCTGAAGGCCAATCAGAATTTCATGGATCTTCAGAAACAGCTTGAAGGTACCGAGAACCGGATTGCCGTAGAGCGGAGAAAATTTAATGAGATCACCCGGGGCTTCAACACCGCTGTCCGGAGATTTCCCGCCAGTGTGGTCGCCGGGATCACCGGTTTTGATCAAAAAGGATATTTTGAAGCTGTGGAAGGCAGCGAAACTGCTCCGGTGGTGGAGTTTTAGCGATCATGCAGGGAACTATGAATGCGGTAAATTTTTTTTCCAAAGAGGAGAAAGAGCTGATCAAATCGGCTGTGAAAAAGGCCGAGCAAAACACTTCCGGGGAGATCCGGGTTCATCTGGACACGCGCTGCAGGGAGGATGTGATGGACCGGGCAGCCTGGTGGTTTAAAAAACTGTCCATGCACCTGACAGAGCAGCGCAACGGAGTGCTTTTCTACCTGGCTGTAAAAGACCGGAAATTTGCCATCCTGGGCGATGCCGGGATCAATGCGGTCACACCCGGCCACTTCTGGGACAAGATCAAGGAGAAGATGGCGGAACATTTTTCCGAAGGGGATTTTTCGGGAGGACTCCAGGAAGGCATCCTGATGGCCGGGCAAGCCCTGAAAGAGAAGTTCCCATACCAGGACGGGGATGTGAATGAGTTGACGGACGAAATATCTTTTGGAGGAGATGATAAATAAATTAAAAAATTACTTGTGAAAAAGACTCTGATTATTACCCTCTCTCTCCTTTTTGTCCTGCCCCTGTGGAGCAGTGCACAGGAAGAGCTTCCGGTACCGCCGGCTCCCCAGTCGTGGGTAAACGACTTTGCCGGAGTATTTAACAGCACCGAGGCTGCTTCCCTGGAGCGAAAACTGGGTGAATTTGAATTCCGCTCCTCCACACAGATATTCATCGTCACCCTGGACGACAACGGGGGCTATTCCGCCTCCGATCTGGCCCCGAGGATCGGGGAGCAGTGGGGCATCGGCCAGCAGGGCCGTGATAACGGCCTGCTGGTATTGATGGATATGCAGAAAAATGATGTTTTTATCTCCACCGGCTATGGCCTGGAAGAGTATATCCCCGATATCACTGCCTCGCGGATCGTCCAGAATGAAATGATTCCCAATTTTAAAAACGGGGACTTCTATGTGGGTATCGATGCAGCTACCGATGTCATGATCTCCCTGCTGGATGGTAAATTCACTGCCGATCAGTACAGGAAACAGAGCTCATCGGGCGGCTCCACCATCGGTGGAATCATCTTTATGATCATCCTCTTTTCCATCATATTCGGAGGCAGGAGAAGAAGTGCGGGCATGGGGCGCAGCAACCTGCCCTTGTGGCTGGCCCTTGGAATGCTGTCAGGCGGCCGGCACTCAGGCAGCTTTGGAAACTTTTCGTCCGGCGGGGGCGGATTTGGAGGCGGAGGCGAAGGCGGATTTGGAGGCTTCTCCGGGGGCGGCGGCGGCTCCTTTGGTGGAGGGGGTGCCGGCGGAAGCTGGTAAGTTTTTGCTATATTAATCCCCGTGAAAAGAAGCTTCCTTATGCTGGCCGGGCTAATTCTCTGCCTGGCTGCCCTGGCACAACAAGAGCAGCTGAAGCTGGTCTTTACTGGCGATATCATGGGTCATGACAGCCAGATAGCCTCCGCCCTGGCCACCGGTGAACCTGCTTATGATTATAAGCCCTGTTTTCAATATCTCAGGTCCTACCTGCAGGAGGCCGACCTGGTGATCGGGAACCTGGAGGTCACTTTTGCCGGAGAGCCTTTTACCGGCTATCCGGCCTTTTCCAGTCCGGATGAACTGGCTGAGGCCCTGAAATGGGCGGGTTTTGATATCCTGGTAAATGCCAACAACCATGCCCTGGACAGGGGAAGAAAGGGACTGGTAAGGACCCTGGAGGTGCTCGACAGGCAGGAGATCATCCAGACCGGCACCTTTCCCGATACCGCTTCCCGTTCCTCCTTCTATCCCCTGATCGTCGAGAAGAAAGGGATCCGGATCGCTTTGCTCAACTACACTTACGGGACCAACGGGATCAGGGACCAGCCCCCCGCCGTGGTGAACCGCATCGACAAAGTCCAGATCAGGAAAGATCTTCAGAAAGCCCGGAGTGCTCAACCCGATTTTATTCTGGCGATCATGCACTGGGGCCAGGAGTACCAGCTTACCCAGAACAGGGAGCAGGAGGAGCTGGCTGCCTTCCTCTTTCAACACGGGGCCCATGCGGCTATCGGTTCACACCCCCATGTGGTCCAGCCCATCCGGGGTGAAGGAGCCGGGAACCTGGTGGTCTATTCCCTGGGGAACCTGATATCCAACCAGCGCAGCAGGTACCGCGATGGAGGCATCATCTTCGAGATGGTGATATCAAAAGAACCACAGGAAGTCAGCAGCTTTGCCTACCTTCCCGTATGGGTCTGGAAACCGCAAACAAAAAAAGGCACCGGCTTTACGCTGGTGCCTGCTAATCTTGATCCTGCTTCCCCGGACCTTCCCGATATGCCTGCGAAAGACCGGGCTGACATGGAGCTGTTTCTGGAAGATACCCGTTCCCGCCTCTCAGGCTGCAGGGAGGTAATCACTCCATAGAGGACTGCCGAAGCTAGCCGGTATCCCCGGAGTCTACCAGAATTCGCCCGCAGTATTCACAAACAATAATCTTTTTCTTGGAAGCGATATCCAGTTGACGCTGCGGAGGTATCTTATTAAAACAACCGCCACAGGCATCCCTTTCAACCGGCACAACAGCCAGACCATTCCGGGCATTCCCCCTGATCTTCTTGTAGGCCGTTAGCAAACGCTCCTCGATAATACTCTCCAGTTCGGCGGATTTTTTCTCCATCACACTCTCCTCCTTCTGGGTCTCATCGATGATATCATCCAGTTCTTTCTTCTTATTCTCCAGATCCAGTTTGCGTCCTTCCAGCACCTCGGTCGACTCGGCGATGATTCCCTTTTTTTCATCAATCTGGACGGTAAACTCCCGAATACGCTTTTCTGCCAGTTCAATTTCAAGAGTCTGGAATTCAATCTCTTTGGACAGGGAGTCGTATTCCCGGTTGTTCCTTACATTGTTCTGCTGCTCCTGGTATTTCTTAATAAGCTCCTGGGACTTGGCAATCTCCTGCTTCTTCCCGCTGATGGATCTCTGCAGTCCATCAATATCATCCTCATATTTGGAAACCCTGGTTTGCAGTCCCTCAATTTCATCCTCCAGATCCTGTACCTCCAGGGGCAACTCACCGCGCAGGATTCTGATTCTGTCTATGGCAGTATCGACCAGCTGCAGGTCATATAAGGCTTTTAATTTCTCTGCAACTGTCATCTCAACGACCTCTGCATCTTTTTTTGCTTTCGCCATTTACTAAAAATATTTAATTGGATTTTTTTCAGTTTCCGATAAACGGACTGCAAATTTAGGGAATTTTTTTCTAAGTAGATCATAAAAAAGCTCCCGTGTAAACTGCTCACCTTCAAAATGACCGATATCCATCACCACGATCTTTCCATCAGCTTCCAAAAACTGATGGTATTTCATATCGCCTGTCACAAAAACATCCGCCCCGACTGCTTTAGCCTTTCCCAGCAGAAAACTGCCCGATCCTCCGCAAAGCGCCACCTTTTTCACCCCTTTTCCCAGAAGCTTGCTGTGCCTGACAACACTGGCCCGGCACCGGTCTTTCAGAAATCCCAGGAAGGCCTCCTCATCCATGGGATGCTCCAGTCTGCCGATCATCCCCATGCCCCTCCGGGGATCCTTGTTTTCCAGGGGATAAAGATCATAGGCCACCTCTTCGTAGGGGTGGGAAGAGCTCATGGCCCTGACCACCGCGGAAGCCAGTTCAGCCGGAACAATGGTCTCCAGTCTGGTTTCTGCTTCCTGGTGAAAAACCCCGCTTTCTCCGGCAAAGGGATGGCTTCCCTCCCCCCCCCTGAAGGTTCCGGTGCCCTCGAGATTGAAGCTGCAGTGGTCGTAGGCTCCTATTTCTCCCGCTCCGGCATCAAACATAGCCTGACGAACCCGTTCCAACTGTGCATGGGGAACAAAGACCACCAGCTTTTTCAGGGCTCCCCCGACCGGATCCAGAATCTCCTGATCCACCAGCCCCAGCCGGTTTGCCAGTGCGCTGTTCACTCCTCCCCTGATGGCATCAAAGTTGGTATGGCCGCTGTAGATCGCTATCTCTTTTTGAATGGCCAGTTTCACAATCCGTTCGGGCATGGAAGAGCCTGTCACAGATTTCAGTCCACCGAAAATGACCGGATGATGCGAAACCACCAGGTTTAATCCCAGTTTTTCCGCTTCGAGCACCAGCTCCTCGCTTACATCCAGAGCTACCAGAATCCCGCTTACCTTCATGCCCGGATCACCTACCTGCAATCCTGAATTATCGTATGATTCCTGCAGCGAGAGTGGCGCCAGGCCCTCCAGGTAAGCGGTAATCTCTCTGAGTGTGATCATGTAACCAGGTCAGTGAGCATGTCCTTGATTTGTTCCAGGGACCTGATGATTTCAAAATTATGTTCCGTATCCTCCTTATTCTCTTTCATCTTCTTACTGGCCCCTTTAAGGGTCATTCCTTTCTCCTTCACCAGGTGGTAGATAATATGAAAATTTTCAATATCCTTCTTTGTAAAAAGCCGGTTGCCCTTCTTATTCTTTTTTGGCTTAATGATATCAAATTCCTTCTCCCAGAACCTGATCAGGGAAGTGTTGACATCAAACATTTTCGCCACCTCCCCGATGGAGTAATAAAGCTTTTCCACTCTGGCTTCCTTATAAGGCATGGGACACTGGTTTTCAGTTAAACAGAGTTCAATTTAATCATTTTTCCAGAGAATTCCATCACTGTCCACCACCAGCTCCTGTTCAGGAAAATCAGCTTCGCTCAGCTCCCTGAGTCTTGCCAGAGCCCTGGCAGACGGATCAATTCTTGGTCCACCCTCTCCAGGCTGGTAGATGGAGACCACCTCTCCCTGCAGAAATCCACCCTCCCGGTCCACAGTGACCTTTATAATGGGGGCGATTCCGTTGGGCCCGCTGAGGTTAAATCGCCTGTAGGTGGCAAAATTCCCGAGGCTGTAACAAATCAAACGGTCTTTGTAGAGCTCCACCGCCCTGGTCACATGCGGTCCGTGCCCGAATACCACATCGGCACCCGCATCCACCACCCGGTGTGCAAAGTGGTATACACTGCCCCGGTTGTACCCCAGGTACTCCTCGTCACCCCGTACCACATGCTGGTGATCTTTTCCCTCCGCGCCTCCGTGAAAAGAGATAATCACCACATCGGCCAGAGAATCCAGCATGGCTGTAATTTCAGCGGCCCTGTCATAATCCTTCAGGTCCATGGTGCCCTTGTTGGGAGCAAAAGCAGCAAATCCATATACGACCCCCTCCTTTTCAAACAGGGTCCATGGATAACCTACAAATCCGGCAAAAGCAAGGCCTGCCGAATCAAGCAATGCGGCGGTGGATGCTCTGCCCGCCGGTCCGAAATCGTTCACATGATTATTAGCCACACTCAGCACATCATAGCCCGCATGCACGATACAGGATAAGAAGTGTTCCGGCATCCGGAACACATAGCACTGACTCAGGTTCCTGCATTTTTTCGGGCTGCCTCCCTGTGGACAGAATACCCCCTCCAGGTTTCCGAAAAGCAGGTCGCCCGACTGAAGAACTTCATGCACCGGCCTGAGAATGGGGCTGCAGTCGGCTCCCGGGGGAAGATAACTCTCTGATGGATAGTTTGTCCCCAGCATAATATCCCCTGTTCCGATAATGGTCAGGGAGCCCTCGCGGAGCGAGTCTTCCAGGTAGAGATAACTCCAGAGCATGGAATCGCTCAGGGCCGGGGCAGCAAGTTCCGGGGGAATGGTATCGGCCAGAGACTCTTCTTCAGGGTGAAGGGCCAGACTGTCCTGAATCCAGTAATCCGGGGTGGGACGGGGAAGAAAGACCGGCCCGGGCTTTTGCGCCTGCAGGGTGAACACCAGTAAGACCATTAAACCTGCAAACACCAGCCTCATAGCCTGTACCCTGTATCAGTTAATATCAAAGGAGGGATCAGCCTGGGAGAGCATGTCAATCATTTTCTCAAACTCTTTGGCCGAAAGATCGTTGGTATAATAGTTAATCGGATCCACCGGGCGTCCGTTCACATGAACCTCGTAATGGAGATGGGGCGACTTGGAGAGCCCTGTGCTCCCTACCCTGGCAATTACCTCACCCCGCTTAACCTTCTGTCCGACCTCCACGAGAACTTCATCGCAGTGACCATAGACGGTGCGGAATCCAAATCCATGATCAATCAATACCTTTTTCCCGAAGCCGCCTGCCCGGTACCCCGCCTGGAGCACCTCTCCGTCTGCAGTGGCATAGATATTGGTTCCCCTCGGCGCAGTCAGATCGATGCCTTCATGGGGCCTGACCACCTTCAGTATGGGATGCATTCGTGTTCCGAAAGAAGATCCGAAGCGAACCAGATCCTTCATCCCGATAGGCTGAATTGCCGGTCGCGCTGCCATCCACTCCTCCTTGTCCCAGGCCAGGTCAATGACTTCATCAAAGGAGGTGGACTGCATCACCAGCTTACGCTCGATCTGATCTATGTTCATATAGGTCTCCCGGAGAAGATCTTCATATTTTTGCTGCTCCAGCCAACTGTATTTTTCCGATCCCCCCACACCCACGCTCCGGATAGCCCAGGGCCGGACCTCAAAATATACCCGGTAAATATGGTCGTCATTAAAAGCCATTTGATCAAGTTTTTGCTCATAACTTGCAAAATCCCTGTTCATCAGGCTTAGTTCATAGGTGATTTTCTGCTGCTTGGCCTCCAGGTTTTCTGTTCGGGGAGAGCTTATAAAAAAGTCCCTGAAAAACAGAAATGCTGCAGATATAGAGAGAGTTAACCCTAAAAAAACCAGGAAACGCACAAATTTTTGCCTCTGGCTGAATTCGATCTTCTGGTAGCTTAGTGTTTGAGGGTTAAACCGGAATCTCTCCATACGGAACGCAATATACCAAAAAAGTGTATTAATCAAAAGACTGGCCCGACATCATCGAAATAACGATCGCCCGGTCATATTTTTCCGGGGTCAGATCCAGAAAAAAGTAGTTAATGGGATTCATGGGCTCACCATTCAGATGTACTTCATAATGAAGGTGGGGGGCCACGCTCAGTCCCGAATCGCCCACTGTTCCGATCTGATCGCCCCGCTTTACCCGGGCCCCCTGCCTCACCATCAATTCGTCCAGACAGGCATAGAAGGTGCTGTAGCCAAAGTCGTGTTCAATCCGTATCTGGTTTCCAAGTCCGCGTTCTGAGCGGACAGCCGACTCTACCTGGCCATCCGCAGCAGCAAATACAGGAGTCCCCACCGGGGCAGAAAAATCGATCCCGTTGTGCATCTTGAAAATCTTATAGATGGGATGGATGCGATTACCAAATCCTGAGGCGATGAGGGTCAGGTCCTGATTCTCGATGGGCTGAATGGCCGGAATGAAAGGAAGCATCTCCAACTGCTTCTCTCCCCTGATCATCAGGATATCGTACTGCGTTTTGCTTTGTTTCAGATGAAGCATCAGGGAATCCAGTTTCCGGGCCGAATGGTGAACAATCTCTTTATCCGGGGTCTTCAGCAGTTTCTGATAGTCCAGGCCTGTAAGCTGGTTACCGGCTGTCTGTACAGGTTCTGTTTCGAAGATCACCCGGTAAATATCCTTGTCAATCTGCTCCACTTCCTGGATGACCGTATCCACCATCTGCTTTCTCTCACTGAGTGCCTCATACTGTTCCAGGAGCATTTCGTTCTCTCTCCGGATCTGCCGCTCCCTTGGAGTATCAAAAAAGAGTGAATAGACTACATTCAGGAGCACGGCAATCACCACTATGGCTGCCATATAGATAACAAAACGCCATATACGGGCTCCCAGACTGTCATCCAGCTTCCTGTAATCCAGATTTTCCGGGTTGAATTTAAACTTCGAATGCTCCATTCACACGTCTCAGTCAAACAATTGAGTGCAAAAATAGGAAATATTTCCGGCTCAGGGGTACTAATTCCGGATCGAGGTACTAATTCCGGCTCAGGGGTATTATTTCTGGCTCAGCGCCAGGGAGTGATATGCGTTGTCCGGAGCTCCTGCATTGGAAGCCAGGAGGGAATACTCATCCCTGGAGAGATTTTCGTAGAAGAAATAAGTGGGATTTACTGCCCTGCCGTCCTTCCGGATTTCGTAATGAAGGTGCGGACCGGTCGATCGTCCGGTACAGCCCAGGGTCCCGATAACTTCACCCCGCTTCAGTTCCTGCCCTGGTTTCACAAAGATGTCATCCAGATGCGCATAACGGGAAGTATATCCGTAACCATGATCTATAAGCACTTCTTTCCCGTATCCGTACAGGCTCATCTTTGCAAATACGACCGTTCCGGCTCCGCTGCTGTGAATATCAAGTCCGGTGGGACCTGCCAGGTCAATTCCATGATGTGCTGTGCGCTGACCGGTGAAGGGATCGTTCCGGTATCCGTAGCTGGAAGTAAGCCAGTAAGGATCTGCAGGTGAAATGGGGTTGATCGATGGTCTGCATGCCAGAAAATGCTGCTTCTCCACAGCCTCCTCCAGGATCGCATTCAGACTGGAGTTCTGGATTCTTACCTTGTTTGAGATCTTATCGATTCGCTGCGAAACGTCCAGGACCATCCCTGGTTCCCTCAGGTTTCTCAGGTGCTGATCACGAAGCGCCCCCCCCGTACCCACCCCGCGGATGGAATTAGGAATCGGATCCAGGCTCAGAATGGCCCTGTAGAAGCGGTCGTCCCTGTTTTGCAGGTCGGCCAGTTGAGCTTCCACCTCCTTCAACTCCGAATTCAGAGCAGCATATTCGGCCCTTAAAGTGTTATTTTCTTGTTCATAAATAATCTGACGGGGAGTAGGGTATATCCTCTCAAAACCAAATCTCATCAAAATCGCGATGGAAATAAGTCCGAATGAAAAAAGACCCAGGTAGCGGATACGCTGTTTTTGCGTTAATTTAACTCGCTCATAACGAAGTGTTTCCAGATTTATATAATACTTCTTACCAAACATCCGCTAGCTTATGGGGGCTAAAAATAGACAATGACAGTTAATTACCCAAATATTCGTCAAAAAAGTTATTTTTTGTTCATAACACGGTTTTATTTACGAAATTTGCGCCCCAGGGTTACCTTTTTAATCAACAAACTCAAAATATTCAATGACATCGCAGGAGATCAGACAGGCATTTTTGGATTTTTTTAAGGAGAAAGAACACCAGATTCTGCCCTCCGCCCCCATGGTTCTGAAGAACGATCCAACGCTGATGTTTACCAATGCGGGGATGAACCAGTTCAAGGACTATTTCCTGGGAACCCGCAAGCCCTCCTTCCAAAGGGTATGCGACACCCAAAAATGCCTGCGGGTAGCCGGCAAGCACAACGACCTGGAGGAGGTAGGTCACGATACCTATCATCATACCATGTTTGAGATGCTGGGCAACTGGTCCTTTGGGGACTATTTCAAAAAAGAAGCCATTGGCTGGGCCTGGGAGTTTCTTACCGAACGTATGAAGCTGAAGAGCGACCGTATCTTCGTCACTGTATTCGAAGGCGATCCCCTGGACGGGGTCGATCGCGATCAGGAAGCCTTTGATTACTGGAGGGAGCTGCTTCCTTCCAATCGGATTCTGAATGGCTCCAAGAAAGATAACTTCTGGGAGATGGGCGATACCGGACCCTGCGGACCCTGTTCCGAGATTCATCTGGACCTGCGCGATGAAGCAGACCGGAAAAAGGTGCCGGGCGTGGAACTGGTCAACCGCAACCATCCCCTGGTAATCGAGATCTGGAACCTGGTTTTCATCCAGTTCAACCGGAAAGCCGGCGGAGAGCTGGAGAACCTCCCTGAAAAGCACGTCGACACCGGGATGGGCTTTGAAAGGCTCTGCATGGCCATCCAGCAAAAAAAATCCAATTACGATACCGACCTCTTTCAGGCTCTTATCGGGGAGATCGCCAGGCTCTCCGGCACTCCGTACGGTTCGGATCCATCCTCCGATGTGGCCATGCGGGTGGTGGCCGACCACCTGAGGGCCATTTCCTTCTCCATTGCCGATGGCCAGCTTCCCTCGAACAACAAGGCAGGTTACGTAATCCGCCGGATCCTGCGCAGGGCCGTCCGTTACGGCTTTACCTATCTGGGGCAGAAGGAAGCCTTTATGCACACCCTGATCCCCACCCTGGTTCAAACTATGGGGAAGGCTTTCCCTGAGCTGGACGCCCAGCAAGAGCTGATCATGCGTGTTATCAGAGAGGAGGAACTCTCCTTTCTCTCCACCCTGGAAACCGGCATAGGCCTTCTGGACCGGCTCGTGGAGACAGCAAAGGCCGGACAGAGCAATATCATTCATGGAAAAGAGGCCTTTACACTCTACGACACCTTTGGATTTCCGCTGGATCTGACCCAGCTGATCCTCAGCGAGAAGGGTATGAAAGTAAACCTGGAGGAATTCCAGGTCGAAATGGAGAAACAGAAAAGCCGTTCCAGGAAAGCGGCCGAAACAGAGTCGGGCGACTGGACGATACTTCTGGAGGATAAAAACGAAGAGTTCGTGGGCTATGACCGGCTTTCCACAGAGGTGAAAATCAGCCGCTACCGCAAGGTGCTTGTCCAGAAGAAGGAACAATACCACCTGGTTTTTAACATCACCCCTTTTTATGCCGAAAGCGGCGGACAGGTGGGCGACCGGGGATTCATCGAAAATGAAAGGGAGAAGGTGGAGATCATCGATACCCGGAAGGAAAATGAACTGATCATTCATGTGAGCAAAAAGCTGCCGGAAGATCCGGCAGCCAGCTTTATCGCTAAAGTTGACCTGGCTCGCAGAACCCGGGTGGCCAACAATCATACGGCCACCCACCTGATGCACCATGCGCTCAGGGAGGTCCTGGGCGAACATGTGGAGCAGAAAGGCTCCCTGGTCGAACCGGATTACCTTCGTTTTGATTTCAGCCATTTTCAAAAGGTGAGTGATGAGGAACTCCGCAGGGTGGAGCATCTGGTCAACCGGATGATCCGCCAAAACAGCAGCATGGAGGAGCATCGGGCGGTTCCCAAAAGTAAAGCAGAGGAGATGGGGGCCCTGGCACTCTTTGGCGAAAAATACGGGGATGCCGTCCGGGTCATTAAATTCGGGGAATCGGTGGAACTCTGTGGAGGAACCCATGTGGCTGCCACCGGACAGATCGGGATCTTCCGGATCTTCCGGGAATCCTCCGTTGCTGCCGGCATCCGGCGCATCGAGGCCTTTACCGGCGAGGCGGCTGAACGCTACCTGGACGAACATGTGGAGATCGTCAGGCAGATCGCTGAAAATTTTGAGAATCAGAAGGACGTGGTCAGGGCAGTCAGATCTGTACTCAGTGAGCACGGCGAACTGGTCAGACAGGTGGGTAAATTCCAGAAAAACATGCTGGGTATCCTCGCCAGGAACCTGGAAGACCGCAGGAAACGAATCGGGGATATTTCCCTGGTCACCTCCCGGGTCGAGCTGGACAACCCGGGTCTTCTGCGCGACCTGGCCTTCCAGGTGCGCTCCAGGCACCCCGGGATATGCCTGATCCTGGGTGCGGAAATTGACGGAAAGGCGCACCTGGCCTTTATGCTTTCTGAGGTGGCCACAGAGTCCTACGGTCTGAATGCCTCCACCCTGATCCGGGAGGTGGCCGGAGAGATCCGGGGCGGTGGCGGCGGTCAGCCCTTTTTTGCCACCGCCGGAGGGAAAAATCCCTCAGGAATCGATAAGGCCCTGAGCCGGGCTGATAAAATTATCAGGGAAGCTGTCGGGTAAAAATAAGAGATGACCCCACGATGAGGCCATCTCCGTAAAACTATATAAATCCTTAATGCTCATGCATATTAATCATCAGTGAATGTAGAAGCATCGAATGTAAATTCGTTTTCACAAATATTATTTTCATAGTGCCAATCAACTTTGTAAGCGGGACAAGAATTTTCATCTAACTCAGACTCATCCCCCACAAATACACTGGCCGAAAAGATTTTATCATCATTCATTGTAATTGTAATAGCTCCATCAACTACCGTAATTTCACCTACTCCACCAAGGTCTACAGGAACACCATCGGTATCCTCATAAATACTGTACCCTAATCCATTACACCAACCGGCGTTTTCATGAGGGAATATTGAACCTTTACTTAATGCATAGGATTCCTCTCCACAATCATCACCTGTATAATACCATACTTTCACACCAAATATTTCATCCTCAGGCTCTTCAAGATCACAAGGCACAAAACAGAAGGTCAGGTTGCTGACCATGTGCTTGTCGCCCGGTGCAGCAAGTCCTCCGTCAAAAGTGGTGCCTCCATCATAGAAATAGACATTGGCTGCATTGGAACCCTTCACGATCACCGCTCCTACCTTATAGAATTCCCCATTGATCTCCAAGCACCCATCGATGGAGAATGCGATGTGGATACCATCAACGCTTACATTCAGGCCAGACGGAAAACTGGAGGCAAAACCCTCAGCATCATCATCCCAATCCACCTTGTCGCCACAGAGATAATCAACTCCACATTCAGCGTCCGGGGCAAAATAATCAAAGACCTCAATACAGGTCCTGTTTCCGCCCTTGTTCTCTCCGGGGATGACCTGAGGAATAACTTCCTGATCCAGACTCGTAGGAATGTTATCTCCTATATCTACGACTACTTTTGAAGCATTGGCAGCTTTAAGTGCATCGATCCCCAGATCTTGTTTGTCTTGCTTTTCGCAGGAAACCATGACTAAAGCCATAATTAATCCTGCCATAATGTACAATAGTTTTCTCATAGCATTTCCATTTTAGTTAGACCTTAAGTAATATACATAAAAATAGACTTTATGCATAAGATTATCAATGCATAACAGGTCCTATTTGATTAATCCTTAAAATTCATAGACAGGCGCATAAATTCTAACTCTAAATCAGATTCCTGAAAATAAGTTCGGTTCCTTTTTTGATTAATCTAAAACCTAAGCTGACAAACAAAGAGGAATTAAGGTCAAAAGTATTTTGCAAAAGGCTTAACACCAAGTCATCCCTTACCTGAAGATGTCAAAACCCCTTTATGTTGTCAATAAGTCTGGTTGTTTGTCCTCAGCGGCCTGATTGTTTTGTGGTTTTCCTGCTGGTCAGTAACAATGCCCCGAACATAATGGCACCGTTCACTATCAGCAGTTCAAAGCCAAACTGGTAAGCCCGGAAGAGCTGCTCCGAATAGTGACTCAGCAGGAAGGAAAACAGGGGCGACAGAATGGCGAGCAGGGGAACCAGCCGGTCTCGTACCTGCAGGCGGGTGAACAGACCAAAGGCATACAAGCCCAGCAGGGGGCCGTAAGTATATCCGGCCACCCGGAAAATGGCCGAGATCACACTTTCGTCGTTGATGGCCCGGAACAGCATGATCACCAGCCCGAGAATCACTGAGATGGCCAGATGCACCGTCCGGCGTGTGCGCGTCAGCTTCCCGTCCTCCCACTTCTGTGCCTCCAGGATATCCACGGTAAATGAGGTGGTCAGGGCAGTCAGGGCCGAGTCGGCACTGGAGTAGGCCGCGGCAACCAGTCCCACGATAAAGAAAACCCCTACCACCTGGGGCAGGTAACCTCCGGTGGCCACCACGGGGAAGAAATGATCGGTGGTTTCAGGTATGGCCATCCCGCTGAACTGTGCAAACTGGATCAGGACCGCCCCCAGAAAGAGAAAGACCAGGTTCACCGGAACCAGCGAGATACTCATCAGGTACATGTTCTTTTTGGCTTCCCGGATATTCCTGCAGCTCAGGTTCTTCTGCATCATATCCTGATCCAGTCCGGTCATTACGATGGTGATAAAGGCACCGCTCAGAAAGTGCTTGAAAAAATGGTTCTCCCTGTGCCAGTCATCAAGGATCCAGATCTTTGCATCCCCTCCGGCCACCACCCGCCCGATCATCTCTCCCAGTGAAAGGTCCATATGGCGGGTGATCAGCAGAATGGAGACCACCACGGCAGTCAGCATGCTGAAGGTCTGCAGGGTATCGGTCCAGATAATGGTCTTGATCCCCCCGCGAAAGGTGTACAGCCAGATCAGGCCGATGGTCACCATCACCGTCACATAAAAGGGGATGTTCCAGGTATCAAATACGGTGAGCTGGAGGACGCTGGCAACCAGGAAGAGGCGAAAGGAGGCCCCTATAATACGCGAGAGCAGGAAAAAAGAGGCCCCGGTCTTATAAGAGGACCTGCCAAAACGCTTCTCCAGGTAGCTGTAAATACTGGTCAGCTGCAAACGGTAATAAAGCGGCATCAGCAGGTTGGCTATCACTGCATAACCCAGCAGGTAACCCAGCACCATCTGCATATAAGAAAACTGGCTGTCGGCCACCCATCCCGGTACAGAAATAAAGGTCACTCCCGAAAGGGATGCCCCGATCATGCCGAAGGCCACCACATACCAGGGAGATTTGCGTTCGCCCAGGAAAAAGGCGTCGTTCCCGGCTCCCCTTCCCGAAAACCAGGAGATGATCAGCAGCAGCAGAAAGTAGGCAAGGATGATGGATATGATCAGTGTGGCTGACAAGGTGCGATGGGCGATTGGGCTAAGATGTGTGGCAAAATTGAATAAAATCGCACGAAGATGAAAATTATATATGCTATTTTTGAGGCATCTATGCAAAACTATTCGTCAAAACTACTGGAAGAAGCGGTAGATGAGTTTGCCACACTCCCGGGGATCGGAAGAAAAACCGCCCTCAGGCTCGTACTGCACCTGCTAAAGCAGGATGACAAAGATGTGGAGCATTTTGGTCGTACCATCCTCCGGATGAAGGAGGAGATTCTCACCTGCAGGGAGTGCCACAATATTTCGGACAGCGAAGTATGTTACATCTGTTCAGATCCTTACCGGGACAAACAGACCATCTGCGTGGTAGAATCGATCCGCGATGTAATGTCCATTGAGAATACCCAGCAGTTTACCGGGGTCTACCACGTGCTGGGGGGGATCATCTCCCCCATGGATGGCATTGGTCCGGCCGATCTGACCATTGATTCGCTGGAGCAGAAAGTAAAATCGGGCGGACGCAAAGAGGTCATTCTGGCCCTCAGCACCACCATGGAAGGCGATACGACCAATTTTTATATTTACCGCAGGCTCCAGGAATACCCGCTTACGATCACCACGCTGGCCAGAGGGCTGGCCATCGGAGATGACCTGGAATATGCCGATGAGGTGACCCTGGGGCGTTCCCTCCTGAACCGGACCTCCTTTGAGGAGACCTTTAAACACAGCAAACATGGAACTTAAGAAGAACCAGTATACCATAGGGGGGCTATCTGTTACCGGACTGGCAGAAAAGTACGGATCACCCCTCTACATCTATGATACGGAGGTAATGATCCGGCAGTACAAGCGGATCACAGGCGCTTTTTCCGGGACCAGGGTAAAGATCAATTACGCCTGTAAGGCGCTGACCAATATTAACGTGCTGAAACTATTCCGGGGACTGGGATCGGGGCTCGATGCTGTCTCCGTGCAGGAGGTTAGCCTGGGACTGAGAGCCGGATTTGCACCACAGGATATTCTTTACACCCCCAACTGCGTTTCCATTGAGGAGATCGAAGAAGCGGTGGAACTGGGAGTGCGGATCAATATCGATAACATAGCCATCCTGGAGGAGTTCGGGAACAGGCATGGTGCCAGTATTCCCATATGTGTCCGCATCAATCCCCATGTTCTTGGCGGGGGCCACAATAAAATCTCTACGGGTCATATTGACTCTAAGTTCGGCATCTCCATCTACCAGATACCCCATGTGCACCGTATTGTGGAGACAAATCACATGAAGGTGGAAGGGATCCATATGCACACAGGCTCGGACATTCTCGACATGGAGACCTTCCTGAGAGCCTCAGAGATCATGTTCGAGACCGCCGGGGAGTTCAGGGAACTCGAGTATGTCGATTTTGGGAGCGGATTCAAGGTGCCCTACAAGGCCGACGATGTATACACGGACGTGGAGGCCCTGGGGCAGGATTTGAGCAAACGCTTCAACCGCTTCTGCAAGGAGTACGGGAAAGAGCTTACCCTGGTCTTTGAACCGGGAAAATTCCTGGTCAGTGAGGCAGGCTATTTTGTAGCCCGCGTCAATGTGATCAAGCAAACCACCTCCACGGTATTTGCAGGGCTTGATACCGGCCTCAACCACTTTATCCGGCCCATGTTTTATGATGCCTATCATGAAATTATCAATGTAAGCAAACCGGGAGGGAAAACCAGGATATACACGGTGGTGGGATATATCTGTGAGACCGATACCTTCGGATGGAACCGTAAGATCAGTGAGGCCGCCGAGGGAGACTACCTGCTCTTTAAGAATGCCGGTGCGTACTGTTATGCCATGGCATCCAACTACAACTCCAGGTTCCGGCCTGCGGAAATAATGGTGCATCAGGGGAAGGACCACCTGATCAGGGAAAGAGAGGATATGGAGGACCTGCTCCGTAAGCAGCTCGAGATCGATACCCTGTAAAAGACTAACATGGATCTTTCGGTCATCATCGTCAACTACAATGTGAAGCACTTCCTTGAACAGTGCCTCCATTCGGTACACCAGGCTGTCAAAAGACTGGAAAAGGGGGAGGCCCGGGCAGAGGTTTTCGTGGTGGATAACAATTCGGTGGATGGCTCCGCAGGCGAAGTCCGGCAAAAATTTCCCTGGGTGCATCTGATCGAAAACCGTGAAAATGCAGGCTTCTCAAAGGCCAATAATCAGGCCATCTCCCTGTCGTCGGGCCGTTATATCCTGCTTTTGAATCCGGATACCGTGGTGGAGGAGGACACTTTTACCAAATGCATCGGTTTTATGGATTCCCATCCCGGTGCAGGTGCCCTGGGTGTAAAAATGATCGATGGGAAGGGGGCATTTCTCCCCGAGTCAAAACGCGCCCTTCCCACACCACGGGTCTCCTTTTACAAAATGTCCGGACTTGCGCGCCTTTTCCCCAGGTCCAGGCGTTTTGGCTTATACCACCTGGGCCATCTCGACAAGGACCGTACCCATGTGGTGGATGTTCTGGCAGGTGCCTTTATGTTTTTGCGGAAAGAGACCCTGGAGAAAACAGGAACCCTGGATGAGTCCTTCTTCATGTACGGGGAAGATATAGATCTCTCCTACCGGATTACAAAAGCAGGATATAAGAACTACTATTTCCCGGAAACGACCATCATCCATTACAAAGGTGAGAGTACCAAAAAAGGGAGTCTGAATTACGTGCTGATGTTTTACCAGGCCATGATCATCTTCGCCGGTAAGCACTTTAGTTCAAAAAGGGCAAAGACCTTCAGCCGGCTGATCAATATGGCCATCTACTTCCGGGCAGCCCTTTCCCTGGGGAAGCGTTTTCTCAGCCGTATCTACAGACCCGTTCTGGACGGAACCTGCATATTCCTGGGCTACCTCTTTGTACTCCCTTTCTGGGAACAGGTCAGATTTAATACTGCAGGCTATTATCCCCCCCAGTTCCTCCGGGTCGTGGTGCCTGCCTATATCCTGATCTGGCTGCTCTCCCTCTACTATTCGGGAGGGTATGACAAACCGCTGCGCCCGGGCTCCTTCTTTAAAGGACACCTGGTGGGCACCCTCATCATTCTGGTGATTTATGCCCTGCTGCCCCTGGACTGGAGGTTCTCCCGGGCCCTGATCTTCCTGGGTTCCTTATGGGCCATCCTGGGAACCATGGGCCTCCGCTTGCTTCTGCACCTGGCGGGAAGCAGCGATTACCAGATCGATCTGAACAGGCAAAAAGGTCTGCTTATCGTGGGACTGGAAGAAGAGGCCGTAAGAGTAAGCGGCCTGTTAAAGGAAACCCAGGCGCGTCCCCATATCATTGGCTTTGTCGCCCCCGGTTCAGATACCCCCGGAGGAACAGAGAGTGCCAACTATATCGGTCAGATCGACCAACTGGATGAAATCCTTGCCATTCACCGTGTAGATGAGATCGTGTTTTGCTCCAAAGACCTTCCCTCCAGGAGTATTATCAGGATCATGACACGGCTCATAGGGAGTTCTGTGGATTTTAAGATTGCGCCGCCGGAGAGCCTGTCGATCATCGGCAGCAACTCCATCAATACTTCGGGCGATCTCTACACTATTCCATTCAATTCCATCGGGAAAGAATCGAACCGGCGAAGCAAAAGGCTTTTTGATGTGGCATCCTCGCTCCTGCTTCTGCTCACTTTCCCCCTTTGGATCCTCTTTGTGGAGGGGCACTTCAACAGTGTGGGGAATACCCTGTGGGTTCTTCTGGGATTCCGGACCTGGGTGGGATACCTTCCTTCGGGGCACCCGGATCAACCGGACCTGCCCCCGCTTAAAAAAGGAATTCTGAATCCGGGTGTCCACTACCCTCCCGGATCACTGAGCCCGGAACGGATAAACGAAATCAATATCGTCTATTCCAAAGATTACCGTCTCACTACCGACCTGTTAATAATCACACGGAGTTTCAGAAAGATATGAAGCGATTTTTTGATTAATTTTATTAAAATTGCTTCTGCATGAAAAGAATTCTGTTATTATCCCTCCTGATCATATTTGCTGTTCCGGCCCTGGTTTTTGCACAAAGAGATTCGATTCGTGACATTTTCCTGGATGCCGAGTCCTGGTTCCTTTTCGAAGAGTACGAGGAAGCTCTTCCCCTGTTCGAATCTCTTCTGGAATCTGATCCGGGTAACGAAAATCTCAAATACAAAATCGGAATATGCCTCATGAACGATCCTTATCAAAAGGACAGGACCATCCAGTACCTGCTGGATGCCAGCGATAACATCAATCCGGATTATAAAGAGAACAGTTATAAAGAGCGTACCGCCCCTCCCGATGTACTCTACTTCCTGGCGAATGCCTACCAGGTGAACGAGCTGCTTAACCGGGCCATCGACACCTATCAGGAATTCCTGAAGATCATGGACAATTCCGTGTACGATGAAGAATTGGTCCTGTCGCAGATTCAATCCTGTAAAAATGCACAGAGACTTCTAAACATGCCGGTGGATATTGATCTGATGCTGCTGGATTCTTTGATCAACACCCCCTATTCCGATATTCGTCCGGTCGTTTCGGGCGATGGAACTAAAATGGCCTTTGTGACCAAATTGCCCTTTTATGATGCAGCCTTCTATACGGAAAAAAGAGAGGATGGCTGGTCCTATCCCCAGATTATTACGCAAACCCTGGGCTTTGACGAGGATGTTTATCCGGTGGCCCTTTCCTGGGATGGAAGTGAAATGATCCTCTATTACGATGACGATTACATCGGGAACCTCTATTACAGCAGATTCGAGGATGGCATGTGGCTGCCGGCCACCATCATGGATGAAAACATCTCCACCAAATACTGGGAATCTCACGCCAGTTTCAGCCAGGACGGCAAGACCCTTTATTTCACCAGTAACCGGAAAGGAGGTTTTGGCGGCCTGGATATCTATCAGTCTGAACTTCAGGACGACGGGAAATGGGGCCTTCCGGTGAACCTGGGCCCCACCATAAACAGCCCCTATAACGAGGAGTGCCCCTATATCAGCGAAGATGGCCAGACACTCTATTTTAGCTCCTACGGCCACTTCAACATGGGCGGGTACGACATCTTTTTCTCCAGGAAAAAAGGGGATGGCAGCTGGTCTGAGCCTGTAAATATGGGCTACCCCGTCAATACCACCGATGACGACCTCTATTTCCAGCCGGTCAATAAGGGCCATTCAGCCTATTACGCGGTCTACAGCCCCAGGGGAATCGGACTCCATGATATCTATTACATGAACATCTATTCGGTGGACAATCCACGATTCTATTCCGTTTCAGGCACTCTCCGAACGGAAAACGGCAGGATTGATTCTACCCGCACGGCCATTTATGTCATAGATACCGGCAGCAGAGATACGCTTATATACAGCTCGCCGGCCAAAGATGGCAGCTTTGCATTTTCCCTGAAGCAGGGTATTTATGAGCTGCATTTCACAGGGGAAGGGTATGAAGAACTGATCAGGCCCCTCCGGATCACTGCCGGGTCGGAAAAAAGCGGGATTGTCCTGGAAGACAATATTGAACTGGCATACATGGTGGAAGAGCCCTTGCTCTTTGAAGGCGAGGACAGTAAAATCAAACTCAGGGAAACCCTTTACAGGGGAGAGACAGAGCATCCCCTGAGCATCCCTCTCACTGTTCCAAGAGGCAGTACTCTGCTAATCAGGACCTACCAGGATTCCACTTTGGTTCGTACGGATACGCTGCTTACGGATAAACGCAGAACCGATCTGCAGATCCTTCCATTGCCGGGCAGCAGTGAGATCGAACTGGAGCTAAGCGATCAGGACGGGAACATACACCGGAACCGCTTCTCTGTGGTGGCTGTGGAACCGCTGCCTGCTGAAGCTGAGCAGGAAATACCGGCCGGGCTTGAAGACTTGGAAGCCGGGCCTCAGACGGTCGAAAAGCTACAGACAGAAGAAGAGCTTCAGACAGAAGAAGAGCTTCAGACAGAAGCCGGGCCTCAGACGGTCGAAGAGCTTCAGCCGGCAGAGGAGCCTGGCGGCGGAGATACCCGGGGCCGTAAATTATCCTGGCCGATACTGGCATTGCTTGCCGCAACCGGTGCAGGACTGATCTGGTTTATCCTTGCCTGGTGGAGGCGTCGTGAAAGGAAGGAAAAGCAGGGAGATTAGCCGCGGGCATTATTGTACTGTCGATTAAATTTTTAAATTTGTAATATTCACGCTAAATCTGCCCGATATGAGAAGACTTTACCTGTTCACCTCCTTCTGTCTTCTGTCTGCAATGATCCTGGCCCAGAACATTAAGGTTGACTTTAACGATGGTGAATTCTTTCTGGCTGAGGAGGACTATGAAGAAGCCCTGTACGCGTTTGGGAAAGTATATAACAAAGGGTATCAGGATAACGCCTATATCAACTATCGAATGGGATTATGCCTGCTGAATATACCGGGACGGAAAACAGAATCGATCCCCTACCTGGAAAAAGCGGAAGAAAGCATTTCCACCCAGGTAAAGGAGGGAAAATTTGGAGAGAAGGATGCCCCTCCGGCAGCTCTGCTCTACCTGGCTAATGCCTACAGGATCAATATGGAGATTGACAAAGCCATTGAAAAGTTTAATGCATTTGCCAAATATATCGATCCCAAAGACCTCACTCTTCAGGCTTACGTGGACCAGCAAATCGTTTCCTGCGGGCATGCGCTGGTGGGAACGGCCAGTCCGGTGGAGTATAAAACCGGGAACCTGGGACAGTTGCAGGAGACTCACACATCGAGATACAATATGTTGCTGTCAGGCGATCTCCGAACTGTGGCTTTTATGGGAAAAAACCCCTTCTACAACGGGGTGTATGTGGCTGTAAAAAACGGGGATGTATGGGGCAAACCAAATAATATTACTCCTTCCATTGCCTCTGACGGGAATATGGATGTGGTGGGACTCTCCAACGACGGGAAGCAAATGCTGCTGGCTGTCAGGGATGAGTTTACCAGTAATATTTATACCTCCGTCTATGAAAACGATCGCTGGAACCCGGCTTTCTCCCTGGGGAAACCCATTAATTCCAGGTATTATGAAGCACATGCGGCTCTGTCGCCCGACGGGAAATCAATCTATTTTTCAAGTAACCGGAAAGAGTCCTCAGGCGGAATGGATATCTTCCGCAGTGATTTGCAGGAAGATGGCACCTGGGGAGAACCGGTTAACCTGGGACCGGGTATCAATACCGTCCTGAATGAAGATGTTCCGGTAGTGAGTCCCGATGGGAAAAGGCTGTATTTCAGTTCCCAGGGACACAGTACCATGGGAGGATTTGATGTATTCTATACGGAGATAAACGATGATGGAAATTTTCCTGAATTACCGGTCAACCTGGGTTACCCCCTGAATACTTCCGACGATGACTTCCCCTATGCACCCGGGGGAGTGGAGGAAGAGAATCACTCGCTTTTGTTTGCACAGGGAAAATTGTCCGGCTACGATCTCTTTAAATTTGAAATGATCGGACGCAATGACATCCCTGTGGCGGTGAGCCTGGACGAGGAGGAAGAGGTGGAAGAGGCCGTGGTGGAAGAGGTGGCCGCAGTGGAGGTACCCGTGGAGCAGGCTGAAGCGGTTCCGGAGAAGTATTACCTGAGGCCCATCTATTTTGATTTTGACAGTTATACGCTTTCCAGGGAGAGCAGGTCCAGGCTGGATATCCTTTCCTCCATTATGGAGCGGCACCCCTCACTGCAAATCGAGATTACCGGGCACACCGATGCCAAAGGGAGCTTCGAATACAACCAGCGCCTCTCGGTTAATCGTGCCATGACTGTTTATAAGTACTTAATACTTAACGGAATATCAAATGAACGAATGTCCGCCGTCGGGATGAGTGAGCGTGAGCATGTGGCCCGGAATACCACCAGGGATGAAAGAGATGCACCCGATGGCAGGATGCTGAACCGCAGGGTTGAATTCAGGGTCAGCGTCACAGAGGATGTGATTCTTGAAATGGAAAAAGTGGAGATCCCCGACCACTTAAAACTGGATGAGTAGTTTCATAAGCCTTTGATTATGAAGAGACAACTGTCCTTTTTTATATTATTGTGTGTGTGGACCCTTTCCCTGCAGGCCCAGTCGGCAGAAGAAAATTTCTATGATGCCATTTTCTTCTTTGAGGAGGACGAGGATTACCAGGAAGCCGCCTACCTGTTTTATCAGGTTCTCAGCATGGAGCCCGATAATGCCAACGTTAAATACCTGCTTGGCAGGTGTTACATAAACATCGAAGGTTCTGAACACAGGGCAATCCCCTTCCTTCAACAATCTACACGGGATATAAACCTGAAATACAAAGACAAAAAGTTTTCAGAAAAAAGAGCGCCGCATCACGCCTGGTTCTACCTGGCAGAGGCCTATAGCAAAACCAATCAGATGGATGAAGCGCTCGACGCCCTCAACAAGTTCAAGGATCTGAAGGAATTTGACAGGAAATATAACTACCGGATTACTGAAGAGGCCGTACTGGCCGTAGAGAGGGCCAAGATCATCAAAGATGCCGAGATCCCTTTAAGGGCTCTGTATTTCAATGAACCCATCAATAGCCCCAGCGATGACTACAACGGGGTGATTTCCGGGGATGGCCGGGTCATGGTCTGGGCCAACAGCAAGACTTTTTATGAGGCCATATATATGTCTGTCCGGGCAAACAACCAGTGGGGCATTCCTGTGTTGATCACCCCCCAGGTCGTTTCAGATGGAGATTTGTTTCCCACCGGGCTTTCTTTCGACGGAACCAGTCTGCTGCTTATTAAAACAAATAAAAGAGGCAATAAGGATATCTGGATCAGCCAGTTCAATGGGAATACCTGGAGTCCGGCCGGCCCCATAGAAGGAGAGATAAACTCGAACGGCAACGAGGACCATGCCTCGTTCAGTCCGGATGGCAGGTACATCTATCTTTCGAGTGACCGGCGAGGCGGAGAAGGAGGCCTGGACCTGTGGGTTTCCGAGAGGCTTGGTAATGGTGAATGGGGAGAACCCCGGAACATGGGGGATCAGATCAATACAGATATGGATGAAAGTTCCGTCTTTGTCTCACCCGATGGCCAACGGCTCATCTTTGCCTCCAAAGGACATTTTAATATGGGCGGTTATGATATATTCAGGTGTGAACTGGAAGGAAACAATATCTGGTCACAACCCACCAATATCGGCTATCCCCTGAATACGACCGGCGATAACACCTTCTACGTGCCCATCAACAGCGGGCTGCAGGCACTCTATACCCGCTTTACCAATGAGGGCATCGGAAAACGGGACCTGTGGTATGTGGAGATTCTGGATATGGAAAGTTTTGTGAGTAACGATCTTACCCTGGCCGAGGATCCTCCCGGGATCAGTCAGAAGGATTTTGCCATCATCCTGGTGAACAATGAGACCGGTGAGGAGATCGAGGTTCTTTACGATTCCGCCACCGACTCCTTCAAGGCCCTGACCGGTGAAAAATCAAGCTACCGGGTGATTTCCTATAAGCAAAAATAAAATGCCTGTCCTGGAGAATCATAGCATCTCTCTCAGGGCTCCTGAGCCTGAGGATCTGGATCTTCTGTATATCTGGGAGAACGACCCCGACATCTGGCAGGTAAGCGGTACCCTGGCCCCTTTCTCCAGGTATGTACTGAAACAGTATCTGGAGCATTCCGGGAAAGATATTTTCCAGGCAAAACAACTCAGGTTGATCATCCAGCTAAAAAGCAAGCGCCGGCCGGTGGGAGCCATTGACCTGTTCGACTTTGATCCGCACCACCACCGGGCCGGGGTCGGGATCCTGATTGCAGAACCCTCCGACAGAAGAAAGGGCTATGCCAGGGAGGCTCTTCAGACCATGGTGGAATACGGCTTCCAGGTACTCCACCTTCATCAGCTTTACTGCCACATCGCTGCAGGGAACAGCGCCAGCATCAAACTGTTTAAAGAAGCAGGATTCGTGGAGACGGGAAGAAAGAAAGAATGGCTCTTCGATGGCTCCGCGTATGAAGATGAGCTTCTTTTACAAAAGCTGCATAATGAACCGGCCGGTTAATGACAAAGAGATTCATTACCTGCTCGCGCATCTGGATAAGCTTTATGAAGGGGTCCGGATAGAAACTTATCTGTCTTACAAGGTCCGGTCAGAATACAACTCCCTGCTTATACCCCCATCAGATCAAGCCCTGGATCCGGGCCGTGTCGTTTATATTTCTGAAATCCCCGTCCTGTTTCCCTGTTCGGACCGGAAGCACTGGTATTCCGTTCAGGGGAAACAGATCCTGTTCCACCACGACCTGTTAAAATCGGCCTTCTACCTGCTATCAGGATTCCAGGAGTACCATGCATCGGAAAGGGATGCAGAGGGACGATTCCCCTGGAAATTTTCCATTCAATACCGGCTGGGCATCACAAAAATTCCGGTGGTGAATTACTATTTTGAAGTGCTCCTGGAAGCCTTTGAGAAATTCTGCACCCTGAATGGCTTGAATTTTAAGAAAAAAACCGGAGGTGGTCCGGTGCTGTTTCTTTCCCATGATGTGGACAGGATAAAAAAATACTCTTTACGCAACCTGGTCTATACGGGAATGCAAATCCTTCGACTCAGGCCTGATTCAAGCCCTTTGAGTACGCAGGTTAAAAAGCTGAAAGAGCATATGCAGGGCCTGCTCTCCGGCGGTAAAGATCCATACTGGAACTTTGAGGAGATGTGCGATCTTGAAAGCAGCCTGAATATTACTTCCACCTGGTTTTTTTTGGAGAAGGGGTCGGGAAAAAACTCCCTGTACCGGTTCAGGGATAAAAAAATCAGGGCCCTGATTGCTTACCTTTCCGGCAGAGGTCACGAGATTGGCCTGCATGCTACCCTGGAAAGCAGCGAAGATCAGGCATCCATGAATGGTAGTGTTCAGCGGCTTCAGGCAGTAAGCAGCAGTACGGTCAGAGGGGTCCGGCAACATTTCTTAAAATACCGGCATCCTCTTACACCTGCCATCCAGATACAGGCAGGTCTGGAGTATGATGCCAGCCTCGGTTTTGCGGAGCAGCCTGGCTTCAGAAATTCCTTTGCCCATCCATTCAGACTGTATGACTTTGAAAATCAAGAGCCCATGAATATCTGGCAGCTCCCTTTGTGTGTTATGGAACTGACCCTGTTGCAATATATGAATGTCCCTCCCGCTTCGCTTCCCGAAACAATCCGCCCCATTCTTTCAGAGCTCAGCAGGTTTCAGGGGGTTTTTTCATTATTATGGCATAATTGCCGCCTGGACGAAAACACTCATCCCGGTATCTGGATCGTTTACCGGAATTTGTTAGAGGAGATTATGCAGGCCGGGTATCATTCATTAAGCGGTCAGGAAATTCTCGATTCACTCGTAAATGCCCGCTAAATATCCTTATAAGCCGGGATTTCACTAAGAAATCTGATCTGCCCGGTTTCAAAATCGATCAGGCAACAAAAGTGCTTTAACCCATTGGTAACGATCAGGTAGCTCACCCGGAAGGCCAGGTTGTAACGGGCCACCTGATCGAAGGTGGCCTGATTAATGCTAACCTCCGGTGCCTTGACCTCCACCAGCAGGGCGGGATGTCCGGCTGGTTTGTGCACCAGAATGTCACATCTGCGGGAGAGTTTATTCACTTTCAGGGCATACTCGGTCATCAGAAGCGAGGCCGGGAATCCCTTTTCCTCCACCAGGTAGCGGGCAAATCTCTGCCGCACCTCCTCTTCGGGAGTGAGTTTCACGTAACGTTTTCTATAAACATCCAGCACCATCAGGCTCCCGTCCTCCTTCCTGTACCGGAAATCATATGCCGGAAGATTCAGTTTTCGCATGAAATGGCTTATCTTCGCAAGAAGTTACAAGGTAAGAAAGATCGGACGAAAACCAGGGATGGTCCCGGAAATTGAGACCCATGAAGACAAAAAAGGAAATCACTGAGAACTGGCTGCCCCGCTATACGGGAATACCCGCCGGGGAATTGGGCAGGCATATATTGTTAACCAATTTCAAGGGCTATCTCGATATGTTCTGTGAGATGGGTAATACCGGGGTGGTCGACAGTAAAGTGGCCATGCCTGCGGCTACCTTTAACGGCATAACCATGATCAATTTCGGAATGGGAAGTGCCAATGCTGCCACGGTAATGGATCTCTTAGCGGCTGCCCCTCCGAAAGCGGTTCTTTTCCTGGGGAAGTGCGGGGGATTAAAAAAGAAGAATTCCCTGGGCGATTTTATCCTGCCTATTGCAGCCATAAGGGGTGAGGGAACCTCCGATGACTATATGCCCCACGAGGTACCTGCCCTTCCTGCCTTTACCCTGCAAAGGGCCGTTTCCACCACGATCCGGAACCTGGGGATGGACTACTGGACCGGAACGGTATACTCCACCAACCGCAGGGTTTGGGAACACGATAGCAAATTTAAAAAGTACCTGAGAAAGGTCCGAAGTATGGCTATTGATATGGAGACTGCGACCCTGTTTACGGTCGGATTCGCCAACGGAATCCCCACAGGAGCGCTGCTCCTGGTCTCTGATCAACCCATGATCCCGGAGGGGGTAAAGACCCGGGAGAGCGACCGCATGGTTACGGAAAATTATGCCAGGATGCACCTGGAGATAGGAATTGAATCCCTGCATGAGATCATTGACCACCGGGAATCTGTAAAACACCTCCGATTTTAGAAAGCATGGGAATGACTTACGAGCAGCTGATCGGCGACCTGAAGAACAAAGCTTACAGACCCGTCTATTTCCTGTGGGGGGATGAACCCTATTTTATAGACCTGGCCACTTCCTTTATTACCGGGAAGGTATTAAGCGAAGCAGAACAGAGCTTTAATCAGACCATCCTGTATGGAAAAGAATCTGAGGCAGGTCAGGTTTCGGATCTGGCACGCAGGTTCCCCATGATGGCCTCCCACCAGGTAGTAGTGCTGAAAGAAGCCCAGGAAATGAAAAGCTTTGGCGACCTGATCCACTATATAGAGAAACCCCAGCCCTCCACCCTGCTGGTGATCAACTATAAATATAAAAAACCCGATAAGCGACAGAAGATCTTCAAGCTCCTGGAGAAGGAAGCCGTGTGCTTCGAGTCCAAAAAGTTATATGATAACCAGGTTCCCGGCTGGATCGCCGCTTATGCCTCCGGGCGGAAGTTCCGCATGGAGCCCAGGGCAGCTGCCCTGCTGGCCGAATTCCTGGGAAGCGACCTGTCGAAAATTGCCAACGAAGTGGAGAAACTGATCGTGGCCATAGGTAAAGATGAACGGAACATCACCCCTGCCCTGGTGGAGAAACATATCGGTTTCAGTAAGGATTTCAACCAGTTTGAATTGCAAAATGCACTGGCCGACAGGAATGCACTTAAAGCCAACCGGATCATCAACTACTTTGCCGAAAATCCGCGGAAATATCCCATTCCCCTGACCATCGTTTCGCTCTACTACTTCTTTTCCAAATTGCTCCTGTTTCATTACACCAAAGATAAATCGAAACAAAACCTGGCTTCCGTGCTGAAGGTCAATCCTTTTTTTGTAAAGGATTACGAAATGGCTGCCAGACGCTACCCGGCTGCCAGGCTGGTGGAAATTATCTCTCTGCTGCGTATTTACGACATGCGCTCCAAAGGTTATGAGGGTAATACCACCCCGGAAGGGGAGCTGACCCGCGAGCTGGTCTTTAAGATACTTCACACCTAATCCCCTGCCTGTGATTACCCTGATCATTGTAATCCTTTCCATACTTGTTTCGGTGCTTGCCTTCAGAAGAAGGGAAATGTTTTACCGTCTGGACCTCTCCCCCGCCCGCGTGGTGCATCATAAAGAGTACTACCGGATCTTCACCCACGCCTTCCTTCATGCCGACTATTTTCATCTGGGGATCAATATGCTGGTGCTGTATTCCTTCGGGACCTATATCGAAGAGGTATTTTCACAACTGGAGGAGGCCGGACTGATCTTCTCAGGGCCCTTTTTCTTTGTATTTCTCTATGTGGCCGGCATCTCCCTGGCTTCTGTCGCCACCATCACCAGGTACCGGAATGTGGAAGGATACAGTGCTGTAGGAGCCTCCGGGGCTGTTTCGGCCATTGTCTTCACTTATATCTTCTTTGCCCCGCTGCAGAAAATCTATTTCTATATGGTGCTCCCCATACCGGGCATCCTGTTCGGAGTTCTTTACCTGGCTTACTCCAGTTACATGAGCAGGCGAAACAGCGATAACATCAACCACTCGGCCCACTTCTGGGGAGCGGTGGTGGGCTTTGTATTCCCCATCCTCCTGGAGCCTTCCCTGTTCCTGGTATTTCTTGAAAAACTGTTCCCATGAAAAAAAAAGCGATCTTCCTGGACCGGGACGGAACCATCAATAACAATGCTCAGCACTATTACATCTGGCGCAGGGAAGATCTGCAGCTCAACCCCGGGGTCATTGAGACACTCAGGGAGCTGCAGGCAAGGGGATATATGCTGATCGTGATCAGCAACCAGGGAGGAATCAGTAAAGGCGAGTACAGTGCCGCAGACGTGGAGGCCCTGCATGAATATCTCCGCGGTATGCTGGAACAAAAGGGGGTGCATCTGGATGAGATCTGCTATTGTCCGCATCACCCGGATCAGGAAGCCTGCCTGTGCCGGAAACCAAAGGCCCTGATGATTGAAAAAGCCCTGGCTCGCTTCCGGATCGACCGGGCTGCCTCCTGGATGATCGGGGATAGCCGGCGGGATGTTGAAGCAGGGAAAGCAGCCGGTTTGCGCACTATTCGGATTGAATCCAACAGTGACCTGCGGGAGATCCTTGAAACCGTGGACCGGGGAACTAATTGAGGCCGGGGTCCTCGGGGAAATTGGCCCAGGCGCGGTATTTATTGTTGTAACTGGCCATGGTGTTTTTCCAGAATTCAGGGTCTTCCGCCTGCATCACCAGCCTGGGAGGTATTTTTCCGACCAGCCAGGCGTGCTCCTGCATCTCCCCGTCCAGCTGTTCCGGCGACCAGCCGGCATAACCCAGGAAAAATCTTAATTCATGAGGTTTAACAGCCCCCTCGGCAATCAGCTCTTTAATCAGGTCGAAGTCACCTCCCCAGAAGATGCCGTCGGCCACCAGTACACTGTCGGGGACCCGGGCACCCAGGGTATGTATATAGTGGACCGTATTAGAACTCACCGGACCGCCCATGGAAATGGTAAAGCCGGACTCCGGGAAATCATCCACAATCTCATTGATGCTTACCCCGATGGGCTTGTTTAAGACAAAACCCAGCGAACCCTCCTCGTTATTTTCGGTGAGATAGACCACCGAGCGGCGAAAATAATTATCCCCCAGGAAGGGCTCAGAAATCAGGATATTTCCCTTCTCTGCAACGTTTTCGTTTACAATATGGAAAAAATCAATATTCAGCTCCATAATACGATCCGTGCCAGAAGAACAAGTTACACCATTTTTATGTGAAATAAAACGAAGATGCCAGAAAAATAGTATCTTGGCCCCTTATGCCAGATTGCCCATGAATCCTACTGAACCCAGGAAACCCAGTCTGCTTCAAGCCCTGATCCCCATCCTTGTATTGATTGGCCTGCTGGTCCTGAATGTGAACTATTTCGGAGACCATACCCTGGACGGGGCCAACCAGTTTGCACTGATCCTGGCTTCGGCGGTGGCGGGAATTGTAGCCATCAGCCTGGGAGTAAAATGGGCCCATATCCGGGAGAGTATGGTCCGCAGCATCAGCTCGGCCATGCCTTCCATCCTGATCCTGCTGATGATCGGCGCACTTGCAGGAACCTGGCTCCTGAGTGGCGTGATTCCCACACTGATCTATTACGGGCTGCAGGTGTTTCATCCGAAGATTTTTCTCTTTGCCACCGTGATTATTGCAGGGATGGTATCGCTGGCCACCGGCTCCTCCTGGTCGACCGTAGCTACCATCGGGATCGCCCTGATCGGAGTGGGCCAGGCACTGGGCATCAGCCAGGGAATTATAGCCGGAGCAGTGATCTCGGGAGCCTATTTCGGGGATAAAATGTCCCCCCTGTCCGATACCACCAACCTGGCTCCTGCCATGGCCGGAACCGATTTGTTCACCCATATCCGGTATATGACCATTACCACCGTGCCGGCCATGAGTCTGACTCTGATCATCTTCCTGGTGATCGGGTTCACCTATAAATTTGATGCCACCCCGGGCGACATAGAGCAGGTGCTGGAGGCGATTGGCTCCAAGTTTCACGTCAGCCCCTGGCTGATGCTTGTGCCGGCATTTCTGATCTTCATCATTGTTAAAAAGATTCCTCCCCTGCCCGCCCTGCTTGCCGGCTCACTGATCGGGGGGGCCTTTGCCATTATCTTCCAGCCTCACCTGGTACGCGAAGTGGCACTGGGACTCGACGGAACCACCACTTCCCTGTTTAAATCGTCCTATCTCTCGGTGATGCAGGCAGTTTTTGGGGATATTGCCATCACCACTCCCAATGAGATGGTCAATGAACTGCTGAGCAGCACCGGGATGCGGGGAATGCTCAACACCATCTGGCTTATTCTCTCTGCGATGGTGTTCGGAGGGACCATGGAATCGGCCGGACTGCTGGTAAAAATCACGAACACGGTCATTCGCTGGGCCCACTCCACCGGTTCGCTGGTCACCACCACCATTGCCACCAGCATCTTCTTTAATATCACCGCATCGGACCAGTATATTGCCATTGTGGTGCCCGGACGCATGTTTGCAGAATCTTACAGGAAGAGGGGCCTGAAGCCGGAGGTGCTCAGCCGGACCCTCGAGGACGGGGGTACCATCACTTCGGTCCTGGTACCCTGGAACACTTGTGGCGCCACGCAATCAAGGGTGCTGGGTGTTCCCACCATGGAGTATGTCCCTTACGCTTTTTTTAATATCCTGAGCCCGCTCTTCAGCATCCTCTTTGCCTATCTGAATTACAAGATCAGGCATATCGGGGAGGATGAGCCGGGAGAACAGAAAAGCATCACCGAAGAAGAACGAAAAGACGTCTGAGAAAAAAAGAAGGGACTGCCCTGGTCTGGCACAGTCCCTTCCGGATTATACTTGGTTTTACGCTTAAAACCAGCAGAAATTTACAAAGAATTTTGCTTATCTGCCTAATATTCTGTGTGGTATATGACGAATGAAGCTTTTAGGCTTACCAGCGTAAACTCCGGGTTTCACCCTCCTGAATTTTAAAATTCCGACTTTCATCCTAGCCAGGGAGCCATCCGGAAAAAGAATTACCCCCCTGGTCAGTAGATGGCCCTGAATTTTTCAGGATTCGACTCATGCATGATCCCGTAAACCGCTTCAAAGAGATCCTCTGCATTTGGATTGGAAAAATAGTCCCCATCGGAACTGTAGGCCGGCCGGTGTTCCCGGGCAGTGACCGTGGCCGGCAGGGCATCCAGGTGATAATAGGCTTTCTGCTCCTCCAGAACCTTCTGCAGCATATAGGCTGTAGCTCCGCCCGGAACATCTTCATCAAAGAACAGGATGCGCCCGGTCTTCTTCACCGACTCAACGATCCGGTGATCCAGGTCAAAGGGAAGCAGGGTCTGTACATCGATCAGCTCCATATGTATATCGAATTCCGCCAGCTGTTCTGCCGCCTTCTCTGCAATCCTAACACATGCTCCATAGCTGACTACCGTGATATCACTCCCTTCCCGGATGCGTTCGGGGACTCCCAGGGGTACACGAAATGCCCCCATGTTACGGGGGCGGTCCTCCCTTAGTCCGTAAACTTTCAGGGGCTCGATGACCAGGGCCGGATCATCTCCCTGCAGCAGGGTATTATACATGCCTGCGGCCTGGGTCATATTCCTGGGCACACAGACATACACCCCCCGGATGGAGTTGATGACCATGCTCAGCGGGGAGCCCGAATGCCAGATCCCCTCCAGCCGGTGTCCGCGGGTACGGATAATCAGGGGGGCAATCTGGGCCCCTTTGGTCCGCCAGTGCAGCGTGGCCAGGTCGTCGCTTATGGTCTCCAAAGCAAAGAGGATATAATCAAAATACTGGATCTCGGCAATGGGACGCAGGCCCCGGAGCGCCAAGCCCACCCCCTGTCCCACAATGGTGGTCTCCCGGAGACCGGTGTCGGTCACGCGCCACTCCCCGTATTTCAGCTGCAGCCCTTCCAGGCTCTTATTGACATCCCCGATTTTTCCGGCATCCTCTCCAAAAATGACGATACGGGGATCTGAAGCCAGCAGTGCATCGAAATTATCTCTCAGAATCTCTCTGCCGGTGATCCGCTCCGGATCCTTGTCATATTCAGGCTTTACCGGCTTTACCTTCAGAGGTGAGCGGTCGGTCTCCGAATAGAGATGAGAGCTGTAGCGCTTCCTGTTCTCCTCCTGGTATGATTCCAGCCAGGTGGAGATGGAGTCCTGCAGCTCCTGGCGTACCGGGCAATCGGTGCAGAGGTGACGCATAATCCGCTTGGCCGTGCCCTGTATATCGCGCCGGACGGGGTACACGATCCGCTTCAGGTCGCGGCTCAGGATCCCCAGTTTATCCACCCCCTCCCGGGAACAGTCGCAAGTCCTGTTACCGATGATATCCAGCAACTCTTCGCGCTCCCCGGCGATGGGTTCCATATAGTTCTTCCAGGCCGTATCCCGGGCCTCCCGGGCCTCCTTCACCGCCTCTTCCTTGATTTGCTTCAACTCTTCCGCCGGGGCCAGTCCGCTCTCCAGCATCCACTGTTCCATCTTCAGCAAGGGATCGTGGGCCGCTTCCCACTCCAGCCGTTCGCCCGACTTGTAACGTTCATGGCTCCCCGAGGTGGAGTGGCCCATGGGCTGTACCATTTCATCCACATGAAAAAGGACCGGGATTTGTTCTTCCCGGCAACGGGCCACCCCTTCTGCAAAAAGACGGATCATCTCCGGGTAGTCCCAGCCCCTGACCCTGTAGATGAGAATACCATTGCTTCCCTCCTCCTTCCGGAATCCCTCCAGAGCACGGGAAACACTCGACTTCACTATCTGCTTGTCGCGGGTCACTGAGATTCCGTATCCATCGTCCCACACGGCCATCGCCACCGGTATCTGAAGCACGGCTGCCGCATTCATGGCCTCAAAAAAATGGCCTTCTGCGGTGGCAGCATCGCCAATGGTTCCGAAGGCCACTTCGTTTCCGCCCTTTGAAAACCGGGTCATTCCGGCCAGTTCGGGGTTCATCCTGAAGAGTTTGGAGGCATAAGCCAATCCAACCAGACGGGGCATCTGTCCCGCCGTAGGAGAGAGATCCGCGCAGCTGTTCTTCATCTCGGAAAGCCTGTTCCAGCTTCCGTCTTCATTAATGCTGCGGCTGGCAAAATGATTATTAAAATTCCTGCCTGCACTGCCCGGGTTGGCAGTTTCATCGGTATGACCATATACCTGGTAAAAGAACTGCTCGGCATTGGTGATGCCCGTAGCCATCATAAAGGTATGATCCCGGTAGTAACCCGAACGCCAGTCCCCCTCCCTGAAATTGCGGGCCAGGGCTATCTGTGCCAGTTCCTTTCCATCGCCGAAGATCCCGAATTTGGCCTTCCCGGAGAGCACTTCCCGGCGTGCCAATAGGGCAATCTCCCTGCTCAGGCGGGCCAGCCTGAAATCGGCCAGAAGCTCCTCCCTGCTCAATCCAACAGAAATATCAGACATATCGGGTAGTTTATTATCTTTGTAGGGATATTATTACTCATTCAGACAAGTTAATTTCTTTATTGTTCAGATGTTTTTAAAGATCCTGATTATAACCGTCCTTCTCCTCAGCCTCTCCATGACAGGAATGATGCTGAATATACTGATCAAAAAGAAGGGAAAGTTCCCTGAATACAGGGTAGGCCACAACCGTGCCATGCACCGGAAAGGCATTTCCTGTGTCAAACACGATGAGATCCGCTGTCATAACAAGCGGCTGAAAGAGAGCGAAGGTTGTGCAGGCTGTTCCTGAGCCGGGAGGTGGTCGCCTAACAGATATACATGGATTCCGGCTGCAGGCCTGGTCAGAAATTCATCATAAAGCGGAGCTACCTGGCGATCAGTCAGGATAGACTTCCATCTTCACGGAATCCAGCAAATCCGGATCCAGATTTTTGTCGTCCTCAGAAGCCAGATACTTGCTGTTGCTGGATTGGTACTCGGGTACTATGGATTTCAACTTATAAACCAACTCTTTATCCGTCAGCCTTTCACACGACTGGAGCAAAGATACGATCTTGGCCAGGGTTGCCTCATGGTCAAACTCGGCCACTTCAGCAATCCTCACCTTCTTGTTATAAGTGGGGAGTGTCTTCTCCTGGTTCGTCAGAAGCTCTTCATAGAGTTTCTCTCCTGGACGCAGCCCGGTGTATTCGATCTTAATATCCTTATCGGGTTCGAAACCGGAGAGTTTGATCATCTGGCGGGCCAGATCCGCAATCTTCACCGGTTCTCCCATATCAAAGACAAAGATTTCACCGCCCGATCCCATGAAACCCGCCTCCAGAACAAGTTGACAGGCTTCGGGAATGGTCATGAAATAGCGGGTAATCTCGGGATGGGTTACGGTGACCGGTCCGCCCTCCTCGATCTGCTTCCTGAAAATCGGTATAACCGAACCATTGGACCCCAGGACATTTCCAAAGCGGGTAATTACAAACTGGGTCTTGTTGCCTTCTATATTCGACCTGGATCGCAGGATCTGCTCACAGGTACGTTTGGAGGCCCCCATCACATTGGTGGGATTTACGGCCTTATCGGTAGAGACCATAACAAATTTCTCAACCCCGTACTTCACGGCCAGGTTGGTCATAATGGTGGTGCCCCCCACATTGACCCTGACTGCTTCATAAGGATTCTGCTCCATCAGGGGAACATGCTTATAGGCAGCGGCATGAAATACAAACTCGGGCCTGTTCTCTCTGAATATCTGGTCCATCCTGGAAGGATCGGTTACATCGGCCAGGATGGTGCGTACCGGAGCATGGGCGAAATGCTCAAGGAGCTCTCCTTCCAGATGAAACATGGGCGTTTCGGCATTATCGACAAGAATCAGCCTGCCCACATTAAAACGGGTCAGTTGCCTGACTAATTCAGAACCAATGGATCCGGCCGCACCGGTCACCAATATGGTTTTGTCACGCAATCCATCTGCGATTCTCTTCATATTCAGTTGGATCGGATCCCTGCTGAGCAGGTCCTGTACTTTGATCTTTTTCAGCTGTTTCACCTCGAAAGAGCCGTTAAGCCAGTCCGAGACCACCGGAATCTGCAAAACCTCCAGTCCCTGGTCCACCGCCTCGCGATAGATATCCCTTTTTCTGTTTGATTCAATATCATTGATGGCAAAGATCATGGTTTTCACCTTGTTCTTCTCCAGGAAGCTGGTGGTCAGTTTCTCCGGACTGAATACCGGAATTCCCTCCAAATTTTTACGCTGCAATTTCTTATCCTCATCCAGAAAAGCTATAATATTAAAATCATTTTCCGTGTCACTGCCAATTACCCTATTCACAATAACGCCCATAGCTCCTGCCCCATAAATCACCACATTTCTTTTATTTACAGGCCTTACAGCAACCATCTCATAAAACATCTTAATCGATATTCTGGAGATAAACAGAAAAGCATTTAGAGTTACATAATGAATCAACAGTATCGACTTGGGAATTATAAAGACTATTTCCCAATCTTTGTTATCTCCAATAAAAGCTACAACCATAAATACGACCAAAGCCGAAGTAGTCGATAATAGAACATTAAAAATATCCCGAATGGTGGTATGACGGATAAGCCCTGCAAAGGATTTAAACAAGAATTCAAATCCATTATAGACAGCAATTACAAGAAGTGATTGCCTCAAAGCAATACTCATTGTAAAATCACTCAATTCAAAATTATGCCTTAAAACATAGGAGAAGAGGAAGGTAAGAAAGACTGCACTTCCGTCGAAAGCAAATACCATCCACCGTGGCAGTGAATGTTTCCTGAAAAAGGCTCTTGATTTGCCGCTTACGAAATTAAAAATATCAGTATACAGGTTTTTCATTAAAATCCAGGTTCACTAATTAGATTCTTCAACATCTCTAAACTTCACCAACAAGAATTACTTATCGAATTTATGAAATTCAGGGCCTATTTTTAGTTCCTTAAAGCCATATTTGACCAACACGGCTCTGGGTGTGATTTATAAGAAAATCAGGGACTTAAAATAAGCCTATCTTGCATATATACCGTATTAAAGAATGCGGCTCATTCACCTACTGAATGTGTATGTTTATATATAATATTTATGGATTCATCAAAATCAAGCCCACTGGACGTAAATTCTTACTGAGTAACTAATCAGTCTATTCTCAAAAATAGGTGGTTATAAACAATTTTTCGCGGTTTTACACAGATTTAACTGTGATGCATCTGTGGATTTCTCAGATTCAGTGGATATCAACAAAATCAGGTTGT